>JBLRXA010000136.1:0-9219 GCA_047920955.1 Methylobacter sp.
CCCTGTTTTATTTCATCGTTGCCATTAGTGTCCTGGTTTCAATTCATGAATTCGGCCATTTTTGGGTTGCCCGCAAAGTCGGGGTCAAAGTCCTGCGCTTTTCGGTCGGTTTCGGCAAAGTTTTGTGGTCATATCAAAAAGATTCCGAGTCCACAGAATATGTAGTCTCGGCCATTCCGCTGGGCGGCTATGTCAAGATGGTCGATGAGCGCGAAGGTGAAGTTAAGGACGCGGATTTGCCATTTGCCTTCAACCGGCAGTCGGTATTGGCTCGAACTGCAATCGTCGCAGCGGGGCCGCTATTTAATCTGATGCTTGCGGTAGTGCTGTTCTGGAGTGTGCTGGTGATTGGCGAGACTGGCATAAAACCTATCGTCGGCGCAGTAGAGCAGGGCACATTGGCCGCTGCGGCAGGTTTTGTTGATGGCGATGAAATTATTTCGGTGAACGGCAAAATAACGCCAACCTGGACTGAAGCCATGGGTACATTGGTTTCTTTAGCCCTAGACGGCGAATCGAGCATCAACATTACCGTCAAAAATACCGATGATCAGCAGCAGGTCAGAACGCTGCATATTGCTGAGGACGACAGTCAAAGTCCGGATGAATTATACCGGCGCTTAGGCTTTAAACCCTGGTCGCCGAAGTTACAACCCATCATCGGGCAAGTGCTGCCAGATAGCGCCGCCTTGGCTGCCGGTTTGCAGGCAGGCGACCTGATTGTCAGCGCCGATGACGTGGTTATGGGCGATTGGATGCAATGGGTCAATATCGTCAAAAGCCACCCGGATACGCCGATAAAGCTGGTGATTGAGCGCGACGGTGTACGCTTGCCACTCACTATAACGCCCAAAAGTATGGTTGTAGGCGACACTGCCGAAGGCAAGGTAGGCGCTTCCGTACATATTCCTGAACAGCTGATGCAATCGGTCACGGTCGACTATGCGTTATCGCCGCTAGCGGCAATTCCCGTAGCCTTTGAAACCACCTATTTTTATTCCGTCACCACCTTAAAGATGATGGGAAAAATGCTGATTGGCAAGGCCTCGGTAGAAAACCTAAGCGGCCCCATCAGTATTGCCCAATATGCCGGACAGTCTGCGACTATGGGCTTGGTGCCTTTTATAAAATATCTGGCTTTAATCAGCATCAGTTTAGGCATATTAAATTTATTGCCGATACCGGTGCTCGATGGCGGACATTTATTATTTTTTGCGATAGAAGGCATCAAAGGCAGTCCCGTTTCGGAAAAAGCGCAAATTTTCTTCCAGCAAATCGGCATTGCATTGCTGGTGTCATTGATGGCATTGGCTATGTTTTTGGATATTGGACGTTTATTCAATTAATCAAACTAACACAGGAACAGTATGAAAAAAATTATCAAAATCGCCGCATTATTATGGCTTGGCCTGATTTTATCTGTAGCCCAAGCCGATGAAGACGCAGTCAGGCAGGCGCTGACAAAATCTATGCCCTCGGTCAAAATAAACTCGATTAAACCGTCTGAAATCAGCGGCCTTTATGAAGTGACTGTGGGCGGCAACATATTTTATGTGTCCAATGATGGAAAATATCTGGTTCAAGGGCATTTGATTGACATTGCTGCGCGCACCGATTTGACCGAAGCTAAGCTTGGCGGCGCACGTAAACAAGCTCTGGATAAACTCGGCCTAGATAAAATGATCGTGTTCAAGGCGAAAATAAACAAATATACCGTCAGCATCTTTACCGACATCGATTGCGGTTATTGCCGCAAATTGCATTCGGAAATTGACCAGTACTTAGCGGAAGGCATCACTGTTCAGTATTTGTTTTTCCCACGGGCAGGTAAAGGGTCCGAATCATATACCAAAGCAGTATCAGTTTGGTGTGCCGATGACCGTAAAGCGGCGTTAACGGCGGCGAAAAAAGGCGACACGCCACCAGCGAAGACCTGTGACAACCCGATCGACCAGCACATGGAATTGGCTGAAGAATTCGATGTGAAAGGGACGCCGATGATTGTTACCGAAAAAGGCACGATCTTTCCCGGTTATTTGCCAGCAAAACAGTTGGCTGAAGCACTGGCGGATGAAAAAACTGAAAAGTAGTGGTTTTTTAAAACCATAAACCGCTTGTAACAAAAAAGGGCAGCGTTAACGCTGCCCTTTTTTTGTCTTTTTTTTTCAGGTTATGCCGTATTTTTTAGTGACAGCGCCGCGCCGTGTAGGGCTTTGGCTAGGGTAGGGTGGGCGTGTATGGTTCTGGCCAAGTCTTCGCTGCTGGCGGAAAATTCCATGGCCAGTACTGCTTCGGCTATCATTTCGGAGGCTTGGACACCGATGATATGGACGCCGAGCAGGGCGTCGGTGTCGGCATGAGCGATTATTTTAACCAAACCTTCCGTTTGGCTGATGGCTTGGGCGCGGGCGGTGGCGCTTAATGGAAATACGCCGACTTTGATGGCTTCGCCCATGGCTCTTAGAGCCTGCTCGGTTTGGCCGACCCAGGCAATTTCAGGATCGGTAAACACCACGCTGGGCAACAAATTATAGTTGACCGGGTTATGGTGTCCGGCAATTTGTTCGGCCACAAACAGGCCTTCTTCTATGCCTTTATGGGCAATCATCGGGCCGAGTACGGTCAAGTCGCCGATGGCGTAAACACCGGGCAGGTTAGTGCGGCAGTTTTCGTCAACGTGAACATAGCCGTTTTCGTCGAGCAACAAATTGGCTTCGGCGGCGGCCAGGTTTTCGGTGTTGGGCGTCCGGCCGGAGGCAACAATCAGTTTATCGACACGCAGGGTGTGGGTGCCGTCATGATCTTGATACTCTACGGTGACTTTTTTGCTGGCTTTTTTGCTGGAAATGACGCGTGCGCCCAAACGCAGTTCCAGCCCTTGTTCTGTGTAGATACGGTAGGCTTCGCGGGCAATTTGCTGGTCGGCCATGCTTAAAAAGGTTTCCTGCGCTTCCAGCAAAATGGTTTCGGCGCCGAGCCTGTTCCATATTCCGGCCAATTCAAGGCCGATAATGCCTGCGCCGATAATGGCGAGGCGTTTGGGTACGGCGTCGAGGTTGAGCGCGATGGTCGAATCAATAATAAATTCGTTATCAATCGGCGCACAGGCCAAGTCGACGGGCGAGGAGCCGGTGGCGAGAATAATATGTTTGGCTTCAATGCGATAAGGCGATTTAGGCGCGGGCGGGGTGATTTCCACTTCCCGTTCATTGAGCAGTTTGGCCTCAGCTTGGATACAGTCGATTTTATGTTTGGCAAAGGCATTGGCAATTTTCTGGCTGAGCGTGTCAACGATACGGTTTTTGCGCTGCATCATTTGCGCAATGTCGACGGAAACGGCGGCGGTTTGAATGCCGTGCTGTTTCAGGTCATGGTTGAGGGTATGGTAAATTTTTGCCGATTCCAGCAAGGCAAGGGACGCAACACAACCGGCATTAAGGTAAGTGCCGCCCAGGCTGCTTTGGCCTTCTTGATCGCGCCAGTTATCGATGCAGGCGGTTTTTAAGCCCAGCTCGGCGCAGCGGAGGGCGCTGGAATAACCGGCAGGCCCTGCGCCGATAACGATAACATCGAATGATTGTGTCGTTTTTTGAGTCATGGCTTTATATATTCAGTAATAGGTGGGCGGGCGCTTCCAGGCATTCTTTGATGGTGACTAAAAATTGTACCGCTTCGCGGCCGTCAACCAGTCGGTGATCATAGGATAAGGCTAAATACATGATAGGTCTAATGACGATTTGTCCGTTTTCAACCACAGCGCGTTCTTTGATGGCGTGCATACCCAAAATCGCGCACTGCGGTGGGTTGAGTATCGGCGTCGACAGCATGGAACCAAAAATGCCGCCGTTGGTGATGGTGAAGGTGCCGCCTTTCAGGTCGTCGTAGGTCAAACTGCCGGAGCGGGTTTTGGCGCCGAAATCGACGATGCTTTGCTCAATGCCGGCAAAGTCGAGTTGGTCGGCGTCGCGCAACACCGGCACGATCAGGCCGCGTTCGGTACTGACGGCGATGCCGATGTCGTAGTAGCCGTGATAGATGATGTCGTTGTCGTCGATGGAGGCGTTGACGGCCGGGAAGCGTTTTAAGGCTTCGATGGAGGCTTTGACGAAAAAAGACATAAAGCCCAGTTTGACGTGGTGTTTTTGCTCAAAGCGTTCTTTATATTGGTTGCGTAGGTCGATGACATTTTGCATGTTGACTTCATTGAAGGTGGTCAACATGGCGGCATTTTGCTGGGCTTGCAACAGGCGTTCGGCCACTTTGGCGCGCAGCCGGGTCATTGGCACGCGTTGTTCAGGGCGCAGGTTCGAGACCGGTGCGGAGGCGATTTCTTTAGGTGGCGGCGGTTGGATTTTGGCTGTCGCTGTCGGCGTAATCAGTTGCGCTTCCTGCAGGTTTTTTTGATGCAGATAATCCAGTACGTCGGTTTTGGTCAGTCGGCCATCTTTACCTGAGCCTTTGATGACGGCGGGGTCTAGCGCATTTTCGGAGATTAACCGGCGTACCGAAGGGCTTAGCGGGATGTCGTCGGTTTCATTTTCCGTTTCAGCTTCAGTGCTTGGCGCAGCTTTCGGGCTTACTGCAACACTTCCGGCTTCCAGTAGCGCCAGTATTTCGCCAGCGACAACAATGGCGCCTTCTTCTTTAACTATGTTGCCCATAATACCGGATTCCGGCGCAGGCACTTCAAGCACCACTTTATCGGTTTCAAGGTCAACCAGATTTTCGTTTTTGGTTACGCTATCGCCGGGCTGCTTATGCCAAGTGACGACGGTAGCGTCGGAAACGGATTCGGGTAGGTTGGGGACTAAGACTTCAATGCTCATTATTATTTTCCTGAAGATTTGCCGTAAAGGGCGGTGTGAACGACGGCTTTTTGTTGCTCTATATGGACACGAAAGTTACCGACAGCAGGTGCTGCAGAGGCTTCGCGACCGGCATAGGTCATGCTGATTTTAGGGTCGAGGTTGTCGCTAAAATGATGTTTGGATTGATACCAGGCGCCTTGATTTTGCGGCTCTTCCTGACACCAGACGAATTCTTTGAGTTGCGGATATCGGCTGATTTCAGCTTTAAATAAGGCGTCGGGGAAGGGGTAAAGTTGCTCTATGCGGGCAATGGCGACGTGTTTGAGGTTGTCATCCTGCCGCCGCGTTTCCAGCAGGTCGTAATAAACTTTGCCTGCGCACATGACCAGACGGGTCACTTTTTTCGGATTGATGTCGTCCTGTTCGCCGATCACGGACAGAAACTGGCCATCGGTGAGGTCTTCCAGCGTTGATACCGCCAGTTTATGCCGCAACAGGCTTTTGGGGCTCATCACAATCAACGGTTTGCGGTAAGGGCGCAACATTTGGCGACGCAATAAATGGAATATTTGCGCCGGCGTAGTGGGTGTGCAGACTTGGATATTATGCTCGGCGCACAGTTGTAAATAGCGTTCCAGCCGCGCCGAGGAATGTTCAGGGCCCTGGCCTTCAAAGCCATGCGGCAGCAGCATCACCAAATGGCACAGGCGACCCCATTTGGTTTCGCCGGAACTGATGAATTGGTCGATAACCACTTGCGCGCCATTGGCGAAATCGCCAAATTGCGCTTCCCAGATGACCAAGGTGTTGGGCATGGTGGTGCTGTAGCCGTATTCGAAACCCAATACGCCAGCCTCGGACAACAGCGAATCGTAAATCTGCACGTTGCCCTGGTTTTTGTCCAGATGTTTAAGCGGCCGGTAGGTTTTATTGTTCAACTGGTTATGAAACACCGCATGGCGATGGACGAAAGTGCCCCGGCCGACATCCTGCCCCGTTAAACGGACGTGGTATTTTTCCATTAGCAATGTCGCGTAAGCCATGTTTTCGGCAAAACCCCAATCCAAAGGCATGGCGCCAGCCGCCATTTTACGGCGGTTTTCCATAACTTTAGCGACGCGGGGATGTAACTCGAAACCGACCGGCAAGCACTGCATCCTGTCATTACAAAAACGCAGGTGATCTATTGAAACTGCGGTGTTGCACGGGGATGTCCAGTCACCCCGTAAAAAGCTATTCCATTGGTTGGTGTAAGGGTAGGGGCCATCGGTCAGAACCGGCCGGGATACCACTTCCCCGGCTTCGAGCCGTTTTTGGTAATCCTGTTCCAACTCGGTCGCCTGTTCCTCGGTAATCAAGCCTTCTTGAATGAGTTTTTCCGCGTAAAGTTTCTGGGTGCTTTTGAGCTTGCGGATTTTTTTATACATCAACGGCTGCGTAGTTGACGGTTCGTCAGCTTCGTTATGCCCCAACCTGCGGTAGCAGATAAGGTCGATGACCACGTCCTTGTTAAAGGTCATGCGGTAATCCAGCGCCAGCTTGGTGACAAAAATGACGGCTTCGGGATCGTTGCCGTTGACATGAAAAACCGGCGCCTGAATCATGCTGGCAACATCGGTGCAATACAGCGTCGAGCGCGCATCCTGCGGGTTGCTGGTGGTAAAACCGATTTGATTGTTGATGACAATATGCACCGTGCCGCCAGTCGAAAAGGCGCGGGTTTGCGACATATTCAGCGTTTCCATGATGATGCCTTGCCCGGAAAAAGCGGCATCGCCGTGTATCAATATAGGAATGACGGTGTTTTTGCCATTTTTCTCGGTTCGGTCTTGACGCGCCCTGACCGAGCCTTCAACCACCGGGTTAATGATTTCCAGATGCGACGGGTTGAAGGCGAGGGTTAAATGCACAGGGCCGCCGGGGGTGCCGACGTCGGAGGAAAAACCCATGTGATATTTGACGTCGCCGCTACTGACGCCGGGCGACAGTGGTGACGTACCGGCAAATTCATTAAACAAGTTGGCCGGACTTTTGCCCAAGGTGTTGATTAACACATTTAGACGGCCGCGATGCGCCATGCCGATGACGATTTCAGTGACGCCCTTAGCGCCAAAACCTTGGATTAACTCATCCAGAATCGGAATCAGCGATTCACCGCCTTCCAGGGAAAAACGTTTTTGGCCGACAAAACGGTTGTGCAAATGGTGTTCTATGCCTTCGGCGGCGGTCAGTAATTTAAGCAACCAATGTTTTTGTTCGGGCTCCAGTTTTAAGTTGCTTTTCGAGCTTTCCAAACGGTTGATGATCCAGCGCCTGATTTGGGTGTCGACGATGTGCATGTATTCCGAGCCGATGCTGCCGCAATAAATTTCTTGCAGATTGGCGATAATGTCGCGCAACGGCAGGCGGTCGATGCCATACAGCGCACCAGTGTCGAACAGCGTGTCCATGTCAGGCTCGGAAAGCCCGTAATAAGCCGGGTCCATATCCGGCGGCGGGGGCAGTGTTTTGCCCAGCGGGTTGTTGGCGGCAACCTGATGTCCGCGTACCCGGTAATGGTTAATCAGCCGGGCGACCGCCGACTGTTTTTTAACGCTTTCCTCGGTAAAGCCCTGTAATTTTGCCAATCTGCCTTGCGATTTAAGGCCAAGCTGGGCAAAGCGTTCGATAACGGGGCTATGCGGTGCTTCAAAAGTGGCACCGTCTTGGATTTCGCTAAATTGTTGTTGCCAGCTAGGCTCAACGGAATCCGGGTCTTCAAGGAAGCGTTCGTATAAATTTTCAATAAAGCTGGCGTTGCTGCCATAGAGGGAGGAAGAGTCCTGAAAAAGTTTAAGCAGCTTACTCATTATGAATGTCCAGTTTATTCGCCAAGGATTTTGCCTTTAGTCGGCTATCCGGCAATATGTTACCAAGATTTGGCGCATTCGCTGACTAAAATATGCGCAGTTTTAAGTCGGTTGCAATTGCGCAGTACCGATGTCAACATGAAACTCGGCGACGGTGAAAAAGCCATAGAAGGCATCCCCAGCCGCCATGGCCATCAGCAGGTTAAATGGCCAAAAACCGGTATTTTTAATGGGCGATTGACTGAAACGCGGGCGGCTATTGAGCTGAATGTTTGGATTGCGCGGGTTCAAGTGTGAGGTCTGCACTGTCAACGGCAATTGAGTAGTTTTGTCGAAGGCCGCCGGTTATTCGGTTATGCTATAACACTATAGGCACAAATTAATTGGCGCGTATCTTTATCAATTCCGGCGTCTATACTACTGTAACTGACTGTATTAAAAACGCTGTAAAATTCCGTTCCTAAATAACCCTTTAGTTCATGCGCAGAAAATCACCCGCACCCAGCCCGTTTAAACTATTGGCCGGATTATTCCGCCTCAGCCGCAAGCATCCGGCGGCGCTGCTGATCATGCTTATATTGGGCTTGGGCGGCTATGGTTATGAGGTCAAAATCGCCCGACCCACCTTGCTTTATCAGGGCGCACCGCAATCCGTCAACATCAAAAACAGCGACACCTGGTTCCGCATATTGCGCAATCAAGGTTTTATTCTGGGTTATTCCGATTTGCGCGGCAACCCGCTGTGGGTGATGTACGCGTTAACCGACGACGGGACCGATACGCCATCGCTTAAACGCCCCAGCCGTTTTGAAACCGACTGGCGCAGCATCAATCGCGTCAGCCACGACAGCTACCAAAAAAGCGGTTACGATCGCGGGCACATGGCGCCGAACTACGCAATAAGCCGCCTTTACGGCAAAGCAGGGCAGATGGACAGTTTTTTGATGACCAATATTACCCCGCAAAAGCCCAAACTTAACCAAAAACTGTGGCAGCGTCTGGAAGAAATTGAAATCAAGCATTTCGCCAAATTGTTCGGTAAAGTTTGGGTCATTACCGGGCCGGTTTTCAGCGGTTCGGTCGAGCGCCTATCGTCGGATTGGAAGGTGGAAATACCTGATGCGTTTTACAAAATTTATATTACTGAAGAGGCGTCCGGCAAACCGGCCCGCGCATTGGCTTTTTTAATGCCGCAAAACGTCAACGGCAATGAGCCGCTAACGCAATTTGTCACCAGCATCGACAACATAGAAGCACTAACCGGCCTGGATTTTTTTAGTGAACTCGATGACCGCGCCGAAGCCGCTTTAGAGGCCGCCATTGCGCCTCAACCCTGGAATTTACAGGCCGTCAGCAAACAGCCGCCCCGTTATTGAACAGGGCGTAAATCGACTGGAGGCGTGATTTATCAGTGCTTCTGTATTGCTTTAAAAGGCGCGGGATTGAATTTTAGGCATAAAAAAAGGGGTGTTGATTCTTAATAATGTCACAGATTAAAATCACCCCCCCCCCCCCGTAATTTTTTAACGCAGCATAGACAAAGGTAAATCTCATGGCAGACA
>JBLRXA010000137.1:0-9214 GCA_047920955.1 Methylobacter sp.
GCTGGTTTTCTCAGGTTAAAAACTTGAACATCGAGTTAAAGGCTTTAGTTGCAAGTCTTGCTGTTGCGCAAAAGGCCACTGATGAGCAAATCAAGCAAAATGCCATTACCCAAAAGGCCACTGATGAGCAAATGAGGCGTCACGATAAGCGGTTGACGGAAAAGCTGGATCGCATGGGGATTACGCTGGGTAATATTGGGCAAAACCAGGGCGATGTTGCGGAAGAGTTCTTTTTTCAAAGCCTGATAAAAGACAATCGCTTGGGTTCTATTTGCTTTGATGATGTGGTCAAGAGCATGGAAAAGTACCGAGGGCAGATTCAGGAGGAGTACGATTTGGTGATGACGAATGGTGATGCCATTGGCATTGTTGAGGTCAAATACAAAGCCCATGAAAACGATTTGGACAAGCTGAACAGGAAGATGCGGCACTTTAAAAAGTTGTTTCCTATTTACAAAAACTATAAGCAATACGGTGCTATTGCGTCATTCCATATCAATGATGATGCCAAGAAGGAAGCGTTACGGCGCGGTTATTTTGTCTTGCAGCGTAGCGGCGATTTGGTGCATACCGAGAGCGGGGATCATTTGACGGTGTTGTAAAAACTGAATAGGGAATGTCTCGTTCCCAAGTTCCAATTTGTGAATGCCAGCCCTCAATCCAACGCGCGACGGGGTATGTACCCCGTTGCAACGTTTTGATGCGAACATAAAACGTTTCGGACGGGGCAATATGCCCGATCCGGCGAAGGACTTTAGCGTTAGCTCCGCATTCATTTAAACCCAACAAGCCGCCGCCGGGAAACCGGGGCGGTTTTTTGTTGTGATATACTTTTATGAAAATTTGCAGTGGAAAAAATCATGCAATTTGAATGGGACAAAACTAAAAATAAGCTGAATCAACAAAAGCACGGTGTCGCTTTTGAAGATGCAAAAGAGATATTTGATGACCCTCTGCAAATTTCTAAATTAGATCACAAGTTCAGTTATTTTGAAGAAAGATGGATAACTATTGGGGCAACTCAAAATGCCCATATTTTGGTCGTTGCTAATTTGTTTTTTACTGATGAGGGTGAAGAAATAATCAGAATTATTTCAGCACGCTATGCGAATCCAAAAGAGAGGGCAAGTTATGAAAAATGCTGGACAAAGAGCCAAGTTTGATGATTACGAGTTAGAAGATAATTATGATTTTACAGGCGGTATTCGGGGGCGTTTTTATAAACCCAAAAAAATTCGCACGACATTACAATTAGATGATGATGTTTTGTTATTTTTAAAAAAACAAGCAAATGAAAAACATATCAAATACCAGGTATTGGTCAATAGTTTGCTTAGGGATTATATGGGCGGGTAAGGTTGTCTCGTTTTCAAGTTTCAGCTTGGGAATGCGTACCCTCAAGCCGAACGCGCGACGGGGTATGTAACCCGTCGCAACGTTTTGATGCGAACATAAAACGTTTCGGACGGGGCAATATGCCCTTAAATCAAACCAACCGCCCTTGGAAAACCGGGGCGGTTTTTTGTTGTCATTTTTAGTCGTGTAGGGTGCGCACCAGACTGAATTAAAGCAGAATAAAGTTATGACAAAACTATATCTTGATAATTGCATGTTCAACCGCCCCTTTGACGATCAATCCAATATCAAAATTCTGTTGGAGGCAGAGGCGAAGCTAAAAATACAAGAAAGTATCCGCTCGGAGTTGTATGAGCTGGTCTGGTCTTATGTGTTGGACTACGAAAATGAACAAAACCCTTTTCGCGAGAGACGGGAGCAGATTAGGAATGTGTACGGAATAACTTGGGCAAGTTGCTAATAGCGGGAGTGCAAGCTTTGCTTGCGCTTGCAGGCGAAGCCTGCACTCCTGCTGTAAACATAGGACGCGAATTGTTCAAATTATTTCATGCTCATTCCTTAGTACATAACGCTGTCCCTGTTGCTCTTTGCCCAAAGCCGGATCAAGATTAAGGTGCAAAATGTCGCCGCGATCAGGTGTGCCGCGTTTCACAGCACTTCCTTGCCTATTGCTTGGGCACTAAGCCACGCTTGATCTTCATCGCTTAAGGCCATATTTTCCTCATTGCATTGTGCTAGCAGTTCCGACAAGTTGTAATGAGGTTTGGGCTTTGGCGCAACGATTAATTTGCCGTTTTCCAAAGTCAACTCGACTTGATTGCCAACGGCCAAATTCATCAAGCGTAGCATTTGTTTAGGAACAGTAATCACCACTGAACCGCCTAGTGTTCTGAGTGTTGCGGTAGTCATATTTATGCCCCTGTAAAATATTTAACAAAATTTCAGAAGATTAACCGACAATCACACCATCTTCCATGTGCAGCACCTTACCCATCCGTGCCGCCAGCTCATGGTCGTGGGTCACCACCAGAAAACTGACGTTCAGTTCCTGATTCAGTTCCAGCATCAACTGGTAAACCTGATCGGCGGTTTTGCTGTCCAGATTGCCGGTCGGTTCATCCGCCAACACTACGCCCGGCTTATTGATTAAGGCCCTGGCCACGGCGGCGCGTTGGCGTTCGCCGCCGGACAGTTCGCCCGGCTTGTGTTCGATGCGATGCCCCAGCCCTACCCTTTTCAGTAATCCAGTGGCACGGCTACTGGCGAGTTTGACCGGGAAACCTGCAATTAACAACGGCATCGCAACATTTTCCAGCACGGTAAATTCGCCGAGCAAATGATGCGATTGGTAAATAAAGCCCAACGATTTATTCCTTAATTTAGCCAACTGCCGGGCGCCGACTTGATTCAGGTTGACGCCGTCCAAAACCACTTTACCACCGGTGGGTTTTTCAAGGCCGCCCAACAGATGCAGCAAGGTGCTTTTGCCGGAACCCGATGCGCCCATGATGGCAACGCGCTCGCCGACGCCGATGCTTAAATCGACGCCTTTTAACACGTCAACATCCAAGCCGCCCTGGTCGTAGCGCATGGTCAATTGCTGGCATTGCAGGATACTGTTATTCATACCGTAAAACTTCCGCTGGATTGACTTTGGCTGCCTGCCATGCAGGGTAAATGGTCGCCAAGAGGGACAGGAAAAAGGCCATGCCCGCTATCGCATAAACATCGGACCAATCGAGTTTAGATGGCAGTTCGCTGATGTAATACACATCCGCCGCCATGAACTGAACTTGGAACAATTGCTCAATGGCCGGGACGATGGTCTCAACATTCAACGCCAGCAATACCCCACCGACAGTGCCAAGCGCCGTGCCGACAACGCCGATGACCGCGCCCAACACCATGAAAATGCCCATCACCGAGGCGGATGTTAAACCTTGGGTTTTTAAAATGGCGATGTCGCCGCGCTTGTCGGTCACCACCATCACCAGCGTGGACACGATGTTGAATGCCGCCACCGCGACAATCAGCAACAGGATAATGAACATCACCCGTTTTTCGGTCTGTATCGCACGGAAAAAATTGCTGTGCGCCAGTGTCCAATCGCTGACCTGATAATCGGCATAAAGTGCGCTTGACAGGTCACGGGTTATTTTCGGCGCATTAAACAAATCGTCCAGCTTGATGCGAAGGCCGGAAACTGCGCTTTCCAGACGGAACAATTTGGCGGCATCGTCAAGATGAATCAGCGCCATATTGCGGTCATATTCATACATGCCCACCTTGAAAATGCCGACCACGGTAAACCGGCGCATACGCGGCACCACGCCGGCGGGCGTCGAATTGACCTGCGGGCTGATGACGGTGATTTTGTCGCCGTTGAGCACGCCCAAATAATTGGCCAATTCCACACCCAAAACAATGCCGTACTCGCCCGCCACCAGATTGGACAACGCCCCCTCTTTCATTTTATCGGCGACTTCCGATACTTTGGCTTCGTATTCCGGCAAAATTCCGGTCAACATCGTGCCGCTGACGCGCCGGTCGGCGTTAATCATCACCTGCCCGTTAATAAAGGGCGCAGTGCCTTCAACATGCGGATAGCCTTTTAATTTCTGCTCCAGTGTGTGCCAGTCGTCGAGCTGGCCGTAACGCCCGGTGACAGTGGCATGGGAGGTCATGCCGAGAATCCGCTCGCGCAGTTCAGCCTCAAACCCGTTCATCACCGACAAAACGGTAATCAACGCGGTCACGCCCAGGGCAATGCCCAGCACGGAAGTTAAGGTGATAAAGGAAATGAACTGGGTTCGGCGCTTGGCCCGCGTATAACGCAAGCCGATATAAAAAACAAGGGGTTTAAACATGAAGCCTACACGTTAAAATGAAAAATCAGGATGTCCTGCATTGGGCGCAAAAACCGTATAAATAAAGGCCATGATCGGTCAATTCATAACCCAGCTTTTCGGCGATTTCTTTTTGCCGGGCCTCGATAAGCTCATCGGTAAACTCATCGACCTTGCCGCATTTCATGCACAGTATGTGGTCGTGATGACCGCCGTCATCCAATTCAAAAACCGAATTGCCGCCTTCAAAATGATGCCGGCTGACCAGCCCCGCCGCCTCGAATTGGGTCAACACCCGGTACACCGTCGCCAAGCCGATTTCTTCGTCTTCGCTCAGCAGAATTTTATACACTTGTTCAGCGGTCAAATGACGGTCATTCACCTGATTTTCTAAAATTTGCAGAATTTTGATCCGGGGTAAGGTGACCTTCAGCCCTGCACTTCTTAAATCATCTGTTTCCAATATTAATCTCCAGCTATGGCGTTAACAAAAACTGTGTGCATTGTAGCCTTTTTTGGGGGGCTATGCGCATAGGCAAAGATTTTTAGTCGTAGCTTTATGACGGTTTGTCCACTTCCCAGCAAACCTTGTTGCGCCCAGCTTGTTTGGCCAGATAAAGCTGTTTGTCCGCCCGTGCCAGCATCTCGGCAATAGGGGTATGAGTTGAAGGATGTAGGGAGACACCGCCTATACTAATCGTCACAAATGGAGCGGCACAAGATTCTTCATGCGGCAACGCCAGCGCCGCGACCGCCAAGCGTACACGCTCGGCAATCTTGACCGCTTCGTCAGGCTCGACTTCCGGTAACAGTAGGACGAATTCTTCACCGCCATAACGTGCGACCAGCTCGCTGGAACGGTTAAGTGCCTGCGACATGGCTTGGGCGATTTGCCGCAGTGCCTCGTCACCCGCGCCGTGGCCGTAGGTGTCGTTATACGGCTTGAAATAATCGACATCGACCATGGCCAAAGACAGCGGTGTGCCATGGCGGTTGGCGCGCCGCCATTCGATATCGGCGGCTTGGTCGAATTGGCGGCGGTTGGGGATGCCGGTCAGGCCGTCGATAAAGGCGTCCAGTTCCAGCTGTTTGCGCTGCCAGATATAGCTCATGTGGTTGCGCACGCGGGCGCGCACCACCGCCGAGCGGAACGGTTTTAGCACATAATCGACCGCGCCCATGTCCAGGCCTTTGGTTTCGTCATCTTCGTCGCCCATGCCGGTGACAAACATCACTGAAATGTTGCAAGTACGTTCGTCGGCACGCAAGCGGCGCAGCACTTCGTAGCCGTCCATGCCGGGCATGACCACATCTAACAAAATCAGATCAGGCTGCGGCTCCGCGTTGGCCAGGGCGATAGCCTGCTCGCCGTCTTTGGCGAGAAATACGTCGTAATACGGCAGCAGCAATTCGCTCAACATCTGCCGGTTGAACTTTTCGTCATCAACAATCAGAACGCGCTGTTTGTTGCTCATGACGGCGCCCCTTTCGATGTGTAGGCTTCGCGCAAAGCCGCCAAGCGGCTCAGGGCAAGGTCAATATCCAATTCATCGAAAGCGTCGCGGATAGCGGCAAGTTCGCTGGACAAGGGATGGCCGCTGATGGCCGTTTCTAACTCGGCCAACGTTACCGAAGCGCGGGCATCGCCTGTGCAGATTAAGGCTTCTAACTGTCCTAGCGTAGCGGCAAAAGCCGCAGGCACTTCGACCGCTGACGGCTGCGCCGCCTGTTCCGGTTTATACGGCAAAATGGCGGTCAGTACCGCTTGCAGTTCCTGCCGCAACAGCGCCGCGAAAGGTTCGGTAAATTCTTTGTGGTTCCAGCATTGTGTCGCCGCCAGCTGCAATCTTGCGGCACCGATGTAACCGGAAGCTGATTTCAGGGTATGCGCCATGCGCCTTAATCCGTCGTGGTCATTGTTGACGATCATGCTGTCGAGCTGCGTCGGCACGGCCTGATAACAGGCATAAAAATTAAGCAATCGGTTGTGCATTTTATCCTCGTCATGATCGGCAAATTGTAGTGCTTTATTAATATCCAGCGGCTGCGGACGCGTGTCAGCATTATCTGGCTCCGGCGTCGGTGGTGCGCTTTCCCGTGTCGCCTTTGAGCCTAGCCAGTGCTGTAGCAGCACGGTCAGTTGGCGCGGGTTAATCGGTTTGGTGACGTGGTCGTTCATGCCGGCCACCAGACTTTTTTCACGGTCTTCGGGCATCGCATGGGCGGTCATCGCGATAATCGGCAATTCGGCAAAACGCGGATTAGCGCGGATCAACCGGGTCGCTTTAAGTCCGTCCATGATGGGCATTTGAATATCCATCAGCACCAGATCGTAAGTTGTATCGCGGTTCAACACGTCGATGCCGTCCTGGCCGTTAACCGCATAATCGACTTTCAGATCCAATGCCTGCAGCATTTCAATGGCGACATCCCGGTTGAATGCGTTATCTTCAACCAACAGCACCCGCCGCCCCTGGAACGAAATTTTCTCGGCGGCGGGCTGTTTTTGCGGCATAGGTTCCGGTGCGGTCAAACCCAACAGCAGGCCGATGGTGTTGACCAAAGCCGCTTCCATAATCGGTTTCAGCAAAAAGCCATCGACGCCGATTTCATGCGCCTGACGCGCCAGATCATCGCGGCCAAATGCGCTAATCATCAACACCGCCGGTATTTTCGTCAGATGGGTGTCGGATTTGATTCTGGCGGCGGTCTCTATGCCATCCATGCCCGGCATCCGCCAGTCCATCAACACCAAATCAAATGACTGTCCAGCCTGCCGCCGCTTATCGACACAGGCCAAGGCCTCGATGCCAGACGCGGCGGTTTCCACAGCAAACCCCAGCGACGTCAGTGTGGTGGAGAGTATTTCGCGGGCAATGTCGTTGTCATCAACCACCAGTGTGCTTTTGCCGCTAAAATCAAGCCGCACTGGCTCCGAGACCGCGACAAACGCTGGCGCCACCCCCAGGGAAACACTAAAACGGAACGTACTGCCCTGCCCTTCTGCACTTTCTACGCTGATGTCGCCATCCATCATGCCCACCAGCTGCCGGCAAATGGCCAAGCCCAGGCCGGTGCCGCCAAAGAGGCGGGTAATGGAGCTGTCGGCTTGGGAAAACGCCTTAAACAAGCCTTGAATCTGCTGCTGCGTCATGCCGATGCCGCTGTCGCGAATGGCGAAAAGCAATCGGCACTGCGCGTCATCCTGCGACTCGACCGACACGGAAATGAGGATTTCCCCGCAGTCGGTAAATTTGACCGCATTATTGGTCAAATTTAACAGTACTTGCCCCAAACGCAAGGAATCGCCGAGAAGATAGCGCGGCACCTCGGGCGCCACCGAAAAGATGATTTCCAAGCCCTTTTCTTCGGCATTAAAGCCGACCAAATCGGCCAACCCGCCCAACAGGTCATCCAAATAGAACGGCGAATGTTCCAAATCCAAACGCCCGGCTTCAATCTTGGAAAAATCCAGAATGTCGTTAATGATGTTAAGCAACGATTGCGCGGCGCTGTCGATTTTGGCCAGATAACCCTGCTGTTTGGGGCTGGGCTCGGCACACTGTGCAAGATGGGTCATGCCGATAATCGCGTTCATCGGGGTGCGGATTTCGTGGCTCATATTGGCGAGAAAATCCGATTTGGCACGGTTTGCCGCTTCGGCGATAGTAACCGCGTCTTGTAAATCGCGGGTTTGCTCGTCGATGGTTTCTTGCAAATGCTCCAAATGATGCGCCAAGGCCTGCTCGGCTTCGTCGCGCTTTTGTAGGCTAAAATCAAGCTGTTCAAGCATCTGGTTAAAGGCATTAACCAAAACGCCCAATTCGTCATTGGTTTCCCTGACAGCGCGCTCCTTGTACGTTTTTGATTCAGCGACCCCGTTAATAAACTTGGCCATGTGGATAATGGGTTTTGAAACAATGCGTTGTAAGCGCAACGACAATAACAGGGCGATCAATAAGGCAATGCTAAAAGCCAGCAGCACCGTGTACAAATAGCTGTACAGCTTTTGGTGGAATGACTCGAAACTCCCGCGCAGCAGCAAATACCCCAGCAATTCCTTATCGAGCCGCACCGGCTGGATAATTTGCACAAAATCGTCGTTCTTTATCAATGCCGCGCCAGTGGCCGAGATTTCCGGCGGCAAGGGCACGGTAACGTCGTAGGAAGGCTTGTGGTAACTGGCCAGCAGGGTTTGTGTTTCATCATACAATCCTGCATAAAGAATATCGGCGTTGTATTTTAATGCGCCCAGGGTTTTTTCAGTGCTGGACTTGTCCATGAATGCCAATCCGGCCTGGCTGTTTTCGATGATGATGTCGGCTTGGGTTTGCAGGTTGTTAATCAGGCTTCTTTCAGCGAATTTCATCTCGTAAAAGAACACAATGGCGCTGAACGCCAGCAAGGCCACGACGCTACTGAATGCGGTGATGAAGATTAACTTAAACTTAATGGAGTGCTTGGTCTGCATCAGGGTTCTCTGGAAAGCTTTAGCAATTGAGAACTGATGGTCAGCCCCGTGTCTTTTGCCGCCGTATTATTAATATAAAAACGCAGCTTTTGATCCGCTTCAAACAAATAAATGATACCACCTAACTCGATAAAGTTTTTCTGCGAGCCTACCGACAAAACCGCATATTGGCTAATTTTTTGCAAAAAAACCGCCGGTGCGGTTTGCGAAAAATAAATCAAATGGCAAGCATCCGGACTGGCGTTATCATTGATATTATTAACGTCAATGCTGGCGTCACCGACGGTCTTGTCGCTATAGATTTTGCGCAACAAATTGGCAAAGCCTTCATTGTCGTAAACGCAATAATGGAAAACAGACGGTTTTTCCGGCCACTCGGTGAACTGGATAAAATGGTACAAATAGGCGGCGGTTATTTGCAATTCGCGCTCTGACGGTTCGGCGACTGCAGCATTGCAGACGCACAAGGCCAACACGCCTAAAATCAGATGCCGCCATATCGCCCCGATATGCTTCATCAACGCTTGAATGAGGCGAGGCA
>JBLRXA010000138.1:0-9209 GCA_047920955.1 Methylobacter sp.
AAGCGAAATAGGGGCGGCTGAGGTGGAGGCGTTTTTGACTTATTTGGCGACCACCGGTCATGTGTCCAGCTCTACGCAAAATTCAGGTATTATCGGCGATTTTTGTTTTTGTATCGCGAGGTGAAGCGTAAGTGCCTTTAGGGTGGGGAGGATGTCAATTTTTCCTAAAATCCGTTTAAGCAGATGCTTGTCGTGCGCTGTTGTCATATAATGCGCGCTTTAGTTTTTATGTCCCTGAAAGGTAAGTTAATATGAAGAAAATCACTTTGTTTGTTTCAGTTTTATTGTTCTTTTTTACGGCAATGGCCAATGCCCATGGTCCTGTGCGTCAAAAACTTGAAGAGAAAATCACTATCAATGCGCCTGCCGAAAAAGTTTGGGCGCTTATTAAAGACTTTGGCGATATGTCCTGGCATCCTGCGGTTGCTAATACGACGGTACAAGGCGGCAATGAAAAAGGCGCAACCCGTGTGTTGAGCTTTAATGACGGTAGCACTATTAACGAAGAATTGAAAAAGCATGACGACAAAAAAATGTCTTATGCCTACAAAATCACTGAAATGAGCTCGGCTAAAACTATCACTCATGCCGGTGCCGAGGAAAAAGTCCCTGCGTTACCCGTTAATGATTACGCTGCAAGCATCGAAGTAGCGGATAAAGGCGGCAAAACTGAAGTGATCTGGAAAGCGGGTTACTACCGCGCTTACATGAACAACAATCCACCGGAAGAAATGAACGAGACAGCCGCTAATACTGCGGTTAAAGCAGTTTTGGAAACCGGTCTGTTAAACCTGAAAACACTGGCTGAAAAGTAAATGTTCCTAGCGAACTATCGCCGCACCAGCTCCCGGCTGGTTTGCGGCATACACACCATCCTTGGTGATAAGGCTGTAGCGATAATCATCGCTACAGCTTTTTTATCAGCTCCCGTTGTTGCCCAACCTTTTGCCTACAAGGACGTAGGCAAGGGGCGTGAGCTGGGAGCGGCAAGCTTTGCTTATGTCAGCAATCAGTTGGCTGACAGCGTTTCGGTGATTGATACCGCAAGCGGCCAGGTCGTTGACACCATTGCCGTTGCCGGGAAACCTGCTGGCGTGGCGGTAACGCCTGATGGCAGTAAAATATATGTCAGTACGCCGGAGGCTAAAGGCTTCGCGGTCATTGATGGCAACAAGCGCGAAGTTATTGCGACGGTTGTGGTCAATGATGGCACTTTGGGTATTGCTGTCGCTCCCGATGGCAAACGTATTTATGTCGCGGACTGGTATAAAAATAATGTGTCGGTGATTGATGCGGCCAGTCTGCAAACCATTAAAACCATCAGCGTCGGCGAATCGCCATCGGGTTTGGTGGTCAGTCCTGATAATCGCTGGCTGTATGTGGCCAACCGGATCAGTAATTCAGTGTCTAAAATCGACCTGAATAGCCTCGCTGTTACCCAAAGCGCCGTTGTTGGCATCCATCCGTTTGGACTGACTATCGATGCGCGGGGCGAGCGCATTTATGTTGCCAATGTCAAAAGCGATGATGTCACTGTTGTCGAGACGGCGCGGATGAAACCGATTGCCACCGTCAAGGTCAATATGTTGCCTTACGCGGCAACGCTGGCGCTGAATGACAGCCGCCTGCTGGTGACCAATCAGGATGACGGTTCGGTTTCTGTGATTGATACCCAAACCTTAAAGGAAATCGGCCTGATTCGGGTCGGCGATAAGCCCGAAGGTATCAGCACCCATCCCGATGACCGCCATGTCTATGTGGCCAACTGGTTTGACAGCACGGTGTCGGTGCTTGATGCCAGAACGTTGCAAGTGATAAAGACCATTGAAACTGGCGAAGGTAGTCGCGCATTCGGGCAGTTTATCGGCAAATGATATTGCCTCCCATCTAAAAGTTCTATTCATGAAAAGTACGAAAAATGCGTACTTTTTGTGCGCACTGAATCACATTAAAAATGCCGTCAGCCACTCAACTCATTGCCTCCCTGCCTTATTTTACCGACAGCGCCGCACTGTTTTCCGCTTATGCGGGTCAAGCCTGGGCTGTTTTTCTGGACAGCGGCTTTCCCCATAGCCATCAGGGGCGGTACGACATTATCGCGGCCGAACCGGTGTGTACCCTGGTTACCCATGGCGATAGCACCGAAATTACCGGTAACGGTCAGCGCCAGGTATCCACTGAAAACCCGTTTGATTTGGTCAAACAACAGCTTAGTTTGTACCCCGATTTTGAGCCAACTGAGTTGCCGTTTAACGGCGGCGCCATCGGTTATTTTGCTTATGATTTGGCGCGCCGGCTGGAAACGCTACCGGCCACGGCCGAAGATGCCGAACATATTGCCGAAATGGCAGTGGGCATTTATCAGTGGGCAGTGGTTGTCGATCACCATCAGCAAAAAAGTTACCTGACCGGACACTGCGCGCCGCAAAAATGGCAGGCTTTAATCCGGCAGTTTAGCCAGCCGCCAGCAATAAAGGCTGGGCATGGCTTTAAGGTCGTCGGTGAAATTACGTCCAATATGGACAAAGATTTTTATATCGACGCCTTCAACCGGATTAAACATTACCTCAAGGAAGGCGATTGTTATCAGGTCAATCTGGCGCAACGCTTTGTCGCTGAGTGCGAAGGCGATCCGTGGACAGCCTATCAAACCTTGCGAAAATTGAATGCCGCGCCGTTCAGCGGCTACCTTAATTTGCCTGATGTGCAGCTATTAAGTTCATCCCCGGAGCGGTTTTTAAAATTGACCGGCGGTGTGGTCGAAACCAAGCCGATTAAGGGCACACGGCCAAGAAAAGCCGATTATGCGGAAGACCGGCAACAGATAAAAAACCTGGAAATCAGCCAAAAAGACCGGGCGGAAAACTTGATGATTGTCGATTTGCTGCGTAACGACATCAGCAAAACCTGCAAGAACGGCTCGGTTAAAGTGCCGGTGTTATTCGATGTGGAAACTTATGCCACCGTACACCATCTGGTCAGCACAGTAACCGGCATTTTGGCCGATGATCAACATGCGTTGGATTTGTTAAAAAGCTGCTTTCCGGGCGGCTCCATCACCGGCGCACCCAAAGTCAGGGCGATGGAAATTATTGAAGAACTAGAGCCGAACCGGCGCGGGGTTTATTGCGGCGCTCTCGGTTACATCGGTTTTAACGGCAACATGGACACTAATATTGCGATCAGGACGCTGGTGCATTCAAACAACACCATCCGTTTTTGGGCGGGCGGCGGCATCGTCAATGATTCGGTCGCGGAAGAAGAATATCAGGAAAGTTTTGACAAAGCGGCGGCCATGCTGGATTTATTGCGGCAGTTTAGCGGCTAATTTTGTCGCTTAATCAAATGATCATTATCAAAATCGGCGGCAGTCTGTCGCGCTCGGATGCACTTGTTGACTGCCTGGATGCGCTGGAAAAAAATTATCAGGGCAGGGCGGTGGTGATTGTTCCCGGCGGCGGCGTCTTTGCCGATCAGGTCAGGTTAGCGCAGCAGCACTGGGAATTCGATGACCATACCGCGCACCGGATGGCGTTGTTAGCCATGCAGCAAACGGCTTTGATGCTTAAAGGCCTTAAAGCCGATTTTGTTGTCGTCCATAACGTCGCGGCCATTCGCACTCAATTAGACCGGCGCAACATCGTGATCTGGTCGCCGGATATTAGCGAGCTTGATAACGCAGGCATAGCGGCCAGTTGGGATATAAGCTCGGACAGCCTTGCGGCATGGTTGGCGCGTACTCTTGCGGCAAGTGAATTAATCTTAATCAAATCCGCCGCTATTGATGCCAGTCTCAGCCTGCATCAACTCACTGAACAACAGATAGTCGATAAGGCCTTTTGCGGTTTTGTCGCCGAAGCCGCTTTCACTACGCAGGTTATTAATGTACAACGCTTTTTATGCCAATAAAGGACAACTGATATGCTCAATACCTGGCAAAAAAATTGCGCTAAATTAACCGAGTGGTTCCCTTTGTGGATTGTTCTGGGCTGTGTCTGGGCATGGTTGCAGCCGGGCGCATGGCTATGGTTTCAACCTTACATAACCATCGGCTTGGGCGTAATTATGCTGGGCATGGGCTTGACGTTGCGTCTGGCCGATTTTTCGGCGGTATTACGGATGCCGAAAATTGTTGCTATCGGGGTGCTGATCCAGTTTGTCATCATGCCGCTGGCGGCCTGTTTTTGGGCTAAGGTTCTGGATTTGGACAGCAGTTTGGCGATAGGTTTGATTCTGGTCGGCTCCTGCCCCGGCGGCACTGCGTCAAACGTCATTTGTTATCTGGCACATGCCAATGTCGCTTTGAGCGTGTTATTGACGCTGTGTTCCACCTTGGCCGCCGTGGTGATGACGCCGCTTTTGACCCAATGGCTGGCGGGTGCGTATTTGCCGGTTGACGGTTGGGGGCTGTTTGCGTCGATGATTAAAGTGGTGTTGATTCCGTTAATAGCGGGCTTGTTAATCAACACTGCACTGGATCGCGTACAGCAGCATAAACGTCACGTTGTCCGCGCCGCAATTCATGCCGTAGGGCCTATTGTCAGCGTTGCAGTGATCGTCCTGGTGGTCAGCAGCATTATGGCGGGTAACAAAGCCGCGATTGAATTGGCAGGATCCGCGTTATTCGGCTCGGTTTTTTTGCTGCATGGCACCGGTTTTGCCGCAGGTTATTTGTCTATGAAATGGCTGGGTTACGGCAAGGCCGAATGCCGTACGGTATCGATAGAAGTCGGTATGCAAAACAGCGGCTTAGGTGCATCACTGGCTAAAACGCATTTTGCCAACATGGCGACGGCACCGGTTCCAGCCGCCATTTCGGCGGTATTCCATTGCCTGATCGGCAGTGCGTTAGCGGGGCTTTGGCGGCGGAAAAAACCGATATAAAACGCCTATTGCCAGCTGCAGGGCAGGGCGGGGAGGTCGCAGTAGTGGTTGAGCAATTCGATGAAATGATGGCGGTCGATTTCTTCAGCGCCAAAATTGCTCAGGTGTTGGGTGTGGACTTGGCAGTCTATCAGCTGATAGTCCCAGGCGTTAAGCTGCTGCACCAGTGTCGCAAAAGCCACTTTGGAGGCATCGGTTTTGGTGTGGAACATGGATTCGCCAAAGAAAACCTGGCCTAAAGCCACGCCGTACAAGCCGCCTACCAGTTCGCCGTCGAACCAGGTTTCAACCGAATGGGCAAATCCGGCTTGATGCAGCTGTTTATAAGCGGCATCAATCGCGCTGGTTATCCAGGTTCCGCCGGCATCTTTGCGCGGGTTTGCACAGGCCGCAATCACTTCATCAAAAGCCTGGTCGAAGGTGACCGAGAACTTATTTTTACGCAGGGTTTTGCCGAGGCTGCGGGAAATGACCAATTGGTCGGGAAACAAAACCAGGCGCGGGTCTGGCGACCACCACAAGATAGGTTCGCCGGGGTTATACCAGGGGAATATGCCATGCCGGTAGGCGTTGAGCAGCCGGGTTTGCGACAGGCAACCGCCGACAGCAAGCAAGCCGTCCGGTTCGCGGAGGGCTTGGCTTGCCGTGGGAAAATCTTGCTTGGGAGTATTGGGATTGAGGACGGTTAAGTGCATTTTTGAAGGATTAAAGGCGAAGCCATTTACATCGACTTGTTAAGCCAGTTCATCCAGAAATTTTTCGGCATCCAATGCGGCCATACAGCCCGCACCCGCTGAGGTGATGGCTTGTTTATAAACCGAATCCATCACGTCGCCCGCCGCGAATACGCCTTCAACACTGGTTGCGGTGGCATTACCGTGGATGCCGCTGTTGACTTTGATATAGCCGTGTTCCATTTCCAGCTGGCCTTCGAAAATGCCGGTGTTGGGCGTGTGGCCAATGGCGATGAACACGCCATGCACATCCAGTTCTTTGGTCGAGCCGTCCTGGGTGTTTTTGATTCTGAGTCCGGTCACGCCCATGTCGTCACCAAGCACTTCATCAAGCTGATGATCCCATTCGATGACGACATTGCCGTTTTTCGACTTTTCAATCAGTTTGTCGGCGAGGATTTTTTCCGAACGGAATTTGTCGCGGCGATGTACAACGATGACTTTGGACGCGATATTGGCTAAATACAGTGCTTCTTCAACAGCGGTGTTGCCGCCGCCAATGACGGCAACCGGTTTGTTGCGGTAGAAAAAGCCGTCGCAAGTGGCGCAGGCCGAAACGCCACGGCCTTTAAAGGCTTCCTCGGAATCCAGACCTAAATAACGCGCCGACGCGCCAGTGGCAATAATCAGTGCGTCGCAGGTGTAAGTGCCGGAATCGCCGGTTAAAGTAAAGGGGCGGGCGGATAAATCGGCGGTATGGATGTGGTCGAAAATAATCTCGGTCTGGAAACGCTCGGCGTGTTTTTGCATCCGTTCCATCAGCGCGGGGCCTTGTAGGCCTTCAACATCGCCGGGCCAGTTGTCGACTTCGGTAGTTGTGGTCAGCTGGCCGCCTTGTTGCAGTCCGGTGATGATCACCGGGTTCATATTGGCGCGCGCGGCGTAAATGGCGGCGGTGTAACCGGCAGGGCCGGAGCCGAGTATCAAAAGGCGGCAATGTTTGGAGTCGCTCATTAAAAAGTCCTGTGCAGAGAAGAAAATCAAATTATGAAGACGAAAGCCCGCTTCGTAAACTGTTTTATTGGCATAGCAGGGACACGGCAAACCTGAAATTTATTGTGGACATTATTAATGTGAAACCTATCATTATTGTTCTATAATCATGTTTTATTAGTAATTTATGTGACGAGTTGTTAAATATGGCTGCTGTAATGGAAGAAAAGACCTTTCGTGGTTTGCGTGAAGTTGCTTTATTAGGCTTCATTGCGGGCGCATTATTTTTTTTAATTTCACTGATCACGTTTAGTAACGAGGATGCCGGTTGGACGCATAGCGGCTCGGTGCAGGCGGTGTCCAATGCCTGCGGTGTCTTTGGCGCCTGGGTTGCCGATGTGATGCTCAGCTGTTTTGGTCTGTTCGCTTACGCATTCCCAGCCATTATCTTTTGGCAGGGCTATCTGTTCTACACACGCGGCCAGCAAAACCGCGACCCTATAGTCATTGCCTTACAATGGGTCGGGTTAGTCGCGGTCATTACCTCAGGTGCGGCGTTATTAAGTTTGTACCTGCTCAGAACCGGCGTTGAATTGCCCAGCTACACCGGCGGCATTTTAGGCCAGGAAATCGGCAATGCTTTGCTGGCGGTATTGGGTAATTCCGGGGCGACATTGCTGCTGTTGGTGGCTTTATTGGCGGGCATTACGTTGGTAACCGGCGTGTCGTGGGTCGCGCTCATTGACGGCGTTGGTAAATACACAGTATTTATTGGCCGATTCCTTTATCGCAGTCTATTGGATTTATTGCAGCATACTGCCGCTTTACTGCAACACACGGCCGCCAAACACGCCGAGGTACGCGAAACGGCACGGGTCAATACGCCGCCGCAGGCAAGAGCCGAAGTCCGGAAAAAACCTATCGCAAAAATAATGCCGACTATCGAAAAACCGGCAGAAAATAGCCCTAAAAACAGTGCCCCGATTAAAAAGCAACCGACTGTTAAATATAACGCCAGCAAAGGTGTTTTGCCTTCCCTGGAGTTGCTCGATCAGCGCGATACCCGCGTTGTCGGCTATTCACAAACCGACTTGGAAGAAATGTCACGGTTGGTTGAGGATATTCTGGCTGATTTTAACGTGGCCGTTGAGGTGGTCGGATTTCATCCGGGGCCTGTGATTACCCGTTTTGAATTGCAACCGGCGGCAGGTGTTAAAGTTAGCCGTATCAGCACCTTGTCCAAAGATTTGGCCAGAGCCTTGTCGGTGACCAGTGTCCGTATCGTTGAAATCATCCCCGGAAAATCGGTGGTCGGCCTGGAAATCCCCAATCGGGAACGGGAAATGGTGACATTGCGCGAATTATTGGTGTCGGCGCCGTTTGAAAAATCCAAATCCCTGTTGACGCTGGCGATGGGCAAGGACATATCCGGCGTACCGATGGTGGCCGATTTGGGCAAAATGCCCCATGCGCTGGTCGCAGGCACCACCGGTTCCGGTAAATCGGTCGCCATTAACACCATGATTCTCAGCTTGTTATATAAAGCGACACCGGAGCAGGTGCGTTTGATTATGATCGACCCGAAGATGCTGGAATTGTCGGTTTATGAGGACATCCCGCATTTGTTGACCCCCGTCGTCACCGACATGAAAGAGGCCAGCAACGCACTGCGTTGGGCTGTTGCCGAAATGGAACGGCGCTATAAACTGATGTCCAAAATGGGCGTCAGGAATTTGGCCGGATTTAATCAGCTGGTAGAAGATGCGGCCGCAAGGGGCGAGACCATCAGAGACCCGATGTTCCAAATGCTGAATCCGCTGGAAGAAGGGCGGGACTACCCCACATTAACGACGTTGCCGAGCATCGTCATTGTCATCGACGAATTGGCCGACATGATGATGATTGTCGGCAAAAAAGTTGAAGAACTGATTGCGCGTTTGGCGCAAAAAGCGCGGGCGGCGGGTATCCATTTGATTTTGGCCACACAACGACCCTCGGTAGACGTCCTGACCGGCTTGATCAAAGCCAACGTGCCGACGCGGATTTCATTTCAGGTGTCATCGCGTATTGATTCCCGTACCATTCTCGACCAAGGCGGCGCGGAAGCCTTGCTGGGCAACGGCGATATGCTGTTCTTGCCGTCGGGCACCAGCATCCCCATCCGTGCCCACGGCGCTTTTGTCGATGACCACGAAGTGCATCGCGTGGTCGAATTTTTGAAACAAACCGCGCCGCCGAATTATCTGGAAGACATCACCCGCGAATCGTCCGATTCCAGCGATGGCTACAGTTCTGGTGGTGGCAATGGCGGCGATTCCGAAACCGATGCCTTGTATGACGAGGCCGTGCAATTCGTGACCGAATCCCGTAAAGCGTCAATATCCAGTGTGCAAAGGCGTTTTAAAGTCGGCTATAACCGTGCCGCAACGATGATTGAGGACATGGAAGCGGCTGGCGTGGTCAGTCCCGCCGAAAGTAATGGCTCAAGAGTGGTATTAGCACCACCGCCGGTCAGGGATTAAAGCCTAAAACACCCATGCCCAAATAACCCGGAGCCTGCCATGTGCCGCATCAACCCCCGCGTCGATTTTGCCTTCAAAAAACTGTTCGGCAGCGAAGAAAACAAAGACCTTTTGATTTCGCTTATCAATGCCGTCG
>JBLRXA010000139.1:0-9209 GCA_047920955.1 Methylobacter sp.
TTAAAAAATTACGGGGGTGATTTTAAGCTGTGACATTATTAAGAATCAACACTCAATAAATTGTCCACGAAAGCCACGAAAAGACACGAAATTTTCGTGTTTTTTGTGATAAGCGTGGACGCTATTTTTTACAGACCAGATATCAGCACAAAGATACAAGAATGCAATCTGCGGTATGAATGACAATTGAGTTTTAGTAGAATGGCCACGAGCTCTGCTTCTATTCGGCTATGGAGGGAGCAACTAACTGACGGAATTATCAATGACCAGTCTTGAATAAATTCCTTGCTGTTGCAGGCAATTCCATTTGTTGCCCTGCATAATATTTAGGTTAAATAATGGTTGATACTAAAAAAACATGTGATCTTTGCGGGTTAGTGGTTGAAACACCGGGCTTTACATTAAAAACTCAAGACGGCGATAAAGCGTTTTGCTGCGAAGGCTGCAAGGGCATTTATCAGCTGTTAAATGAAGATCAGATTTTGCCCGAAGCTGATCAGGATTAATTAATAATTAAGGAAAAAATAAACATGAAGCTCGCACAAAACCCAGTCGTTAAAGGCTCAATTGTTTCATCTACAGTGCATACGGGGAGTAGGCTAATGAGTAATGTTGCGAAACATCCGGTTCTGGTTTTTGGTTTAGGCCTAGCCGCTGGTTATCTGATTTATAAATACAGAAAAGAAATCGTCTCTAGCACCACCAAAGCGGTCGATGCTGGCAAGGATTTTGTCCTGCAACAAAAAGAAAATCTCGAAGACATCGTCGCGGAAAGCAAGGAATAACCAACGGTTTTTCCGGTCAAGCTAAGCTCTTTCCTGAGTATCCGAGCCGCTTCGTTAACGGGTGATTTCCTAGTCTACATGACGTCGGGACGCCCGTTTTGTTTTTCCATAGGATTCACTTAAAGTTATGTCTATCCAAAAAGAATGTGTGCTGCGTTATCGTGTGGACGGGCATATCCGGTTTCAAATACCGGTTCAGATTTGCTCGCTTGAAGCAGCTAAAGCAATAACCGAGGGCATTTCCAAAATAGAGGGCGTTTACCGCGTTAATCTTTATCGCGGCCAGCAAAAATTATCCATTCGTTTCGATGAGGCGGTATGCGACTTCACGTCACTGGCGCGGGAGCTGTTTCAGCTGCTCGCAACACTAGAAGAATCAGGTGCGTTAAAGCCTAAGCCTGCCTCGAATTTGCTTCCGTGGCAAGAAAAAGCCAAAACCAAACTGGGTGATTTGAAAGCGACACGCTGGGTTAAAGAAAAATTCGGCGATGCCAAAGAGACGGTTCAGGCGGCCAAAGTCATTACCAAGCTGGGCATGAAAAAGCCCACCGCTTTCATGCAAGACCCGGAAAAAGCCGTTATTGATTTTCTCAATGACATCCTGGTGATTTTCCTAATCCGGCTGCACTGGGACAACATTACCCAGCATTGGCTATTAAAGCCGCTCAAACATCGTTACGAATGGATGGCGCTGTTTTATATGTTCTTTTTATTAGTCCGCTCACGCAGAAAAAAATAATCCCCCGTCTGTTATCAGGAAACCGTTATTACCCGACGGTTTCCCATTCAAACCGCCCTTCGACTTACTGCCTCCCATGGATACACAAACCGCCGCCCCAAAAAATTTCCAGCTGGTGCATCAATTAAAACGGCGCATCCGCATTGTCTCGCCGGTGTTAAAAAACGATCAGGAACGCGGCTACATTTTTGAAATCCTGCTAAAAAAACGTCCCGAAATAAAAAAGATACGCTCGGTTTATGCGCTAGGTTCGGTGGTCATTCACTTTGATCCGAACCATTTGCCGCTAAAAAATCTACTGATTTTACTGGATGCGGTGCTGGGCAATATCGCCCGGAAACAGGCCGAACAACACAGCCAGCAACAGAAAATTCTGGACGGCCCAACCCAGGAAATTGATCTGGCGGTTGAAGGCATGAGTTGCGCCTCCTGTGCGTTGTTAATCGAAATGGTGTTAAAACGCGACCCCCGGATTAAAACAGCCAACGTCAATTTCGGCACCTCAACGCTGACCGTTCACGGCCAATTAACCAAAGATGAGGTCAGTGCCAAAGTGGCAACGCTGGGTTATGCCACTTACGCAATGGATACCTTGTCCCAGCGCAAAAAATTAATCGAAAAAGAACAGCAACGCATTGCCATCGCTAAACGCCGCTTTATCTGGTCCGGCATCTTGAGCTTTCCGGTGGTACTGGTCGGCATGGGTATGCCCACTTCGCGCTGGTTGCACTGGATGCAGTTTGCGCTAACCACGCCGGTAGTATTCTGGTCGGGCTGGACATTTTTCGCCAAAGCCTGGCGTTTGGCCAAACAACGCAGCGCCAATATGGATACGCTGATTGCGCTCGGCGTCGGCTCGGCTTACGGCTACAGCTTGCCCGCGCTATTTCGGCGCAAAGGCCACCTCTATTTTGAAGCGGGCGCGGCCATTATTACTTTCGTGCTGTTGGGGCGCTTTTTAGAAGAACGCGCTAAAGGCAAAGCCGGTGAAGCGATACGAAAACTGGTCGATTTACAGCCGCAAACCGCTACCCTGATTCGTGACGGCGAGGAAATCATCATCAGCGTTGACGATTGCGCTATCGATGATGTGTTACTGGTGCGCCCCGGCGAAAAAATCCCGACCGACGGCATCGTTATTCACGGCGTATCGACCGTCGATGAAGCTATGGTGACCGGCGAAAGTTTGCCGGTGGTTAAAGATGTCGGCCACAAAGTGATTGGCGGCTGCGTCAACGGCAGCGGCGCCTTGCGTATTCGTGTCACTGCAGTTGGCATGGATACTATACTGGCTGGCATCGTCCACATGGTCGATCAGGCGCAGGCCACCAAGTTGCCGATACAAAAACAGGTCGATAAAATTTCCGCCATATTTGTGCCGTCAGTGATGTTGCTGTCGGCTTTAACACTGGCCGGCTGGCTGCTGGTCGGTGCGCCGTTCGGTTTTGCTTTCGGTAATGCGATTACGGTCTTGCTGATTGCCTGCCCTTGCGCATTAGGCTTGGCGACACCGGCAGCCATTATGGTTGGCGCCGGACAAGCCGCGCGGGAAGGCATTTATATCCGCAATGGCGAAAGTTTGGAAACAGCGGCCAAACTCAATGTTGTGGTGTTTGATAAAACCGGCACCATTACCGAAGGCAAGCCGAAAGTGACCGACTTGCTTAAATTGTCCCGCCTTAGCGCAGAAAAGCTGATTCGCTTGGCGGCTTCTGCGGAAAATAACTCGGAGCATTTTTTGGGCAAAGCCATCGTCGCTTATGCCAAAGAACAGTCTATTGAATTGCAGGACTGCAACCATTTTTATAGCGAGACTGGCCGGGGCATCGCCGCAGACGTAGACGACAAAAAATTATTGCTGGGCAATCAGGCTTGGCTATCAGATCAAGGCGTGGCGGTTGAGGGTTTATTGAGCGCCGCCAGCGATTTTTCCGAACAGGGCAAAACGCCGGTATTCATGGCGGTCAACGGCAAAGCGGCGGCGGTGTTCGGCATTGCCGACAAGCCCAGGCCGCAAGCGATACAAGCCATCCAGCACCTGAAAAGACTAGGCATACAAACGCTGATGGTCACCGGCGACACTGAAAAAACCGCGCAGCATATTGCCGCCATTGTCGGCATTGAAACCGTGATTGCCAACGCCAAGCCGGAACAAAAACTGGCCATCATTCAGCAATTCCAACAGGACGGCAAAAACGTCGGCATGATCGGCGACGGCATTAATGACGCCCCTGCCCTGGCCGCTGCCAATGTCGGTTTCGCTATTGGCACCGGCACCGACATCGCCATTGAATCCGCCGACATGACGCTGGTGCATGGCGACATTAGCAAAGTGACCGACGCCATTCAGCTCAGTACCGACACCATTAGGGTCATCAAGCAAAACCTGTTCTGGGCCTTTGGCTATAACGTGGTTGCGATTCCGGTCGCGGCGATGGGCAATCTCAACCCGATGATAGCCTCGGCGGCGATGGCTTTAAGTTCAGTGTCAGTTATCGTCAACTCATTAAGATTAAATAAAAAATAGACAGAAAATGGATCACTCAACGATGGATCATGGTATGCACCATGTGCTTGCTGCAGCGGGCGGCTTTGATTACGGCCTGGCCTTTATGGCGGGTGTCTTAGGCAGCGGGCATTGTGTCGGCATGTGCGGCGCGCTGGTTTCGGGCTGTTTTATGCGCGCCGGTATGTCAAACAGTTATTTCGCCTATTTGGCTTATCAGCTCGCCAGAATATCGGTTTATACGCTGGTCGGCTTTACAGCGGCGGCGCTTGGCGTGGTGCTGGTATCGAGCGGCCTGTTCGGTCAAATCCAAAGTATTTTACAAATGTTCATCGGCGCCGTGGTCATTGTTCTGGCTTTGGGGATTTTAGGCTGGATTCCGTTTCAGGGTTCAGTCCGCTTACTGCCGATGAATTTATTGCGCAAAGGCTATGCTGAATCCAGAACCAAAGGCCCACTGCTAAGCGCAACTATCGCCGGTTTATTAAACGGCCTGATGCCCTGCCCTTTGACCTTTGCGATGGCGGTTAAAGCTACCTCGGCCACGACAGTCCTGGAAGGCGGTTTATTAATGCTGGCTTTTGGCGCCGGTACCTTGCCAACCATGCTGTTCGTCAGTGTCGCATTCGGCAAAATGAGCGCGCATTTTCGGGGCTTAATGATGAAATCCGCCGCCTTGATTATGATTGCGATGGGCTGTTACACCATTTATATGGGCTTGTCGTTTTATGTGGCGGAAAACTTCCAGCAACATAATTTTATCCACGACATTAAACGTGAAATCGATGCCGTTATCCTATTTTTGCAGCAAATGGTTGAATACTATACCGGCATGATAAAAAGTATTCAGAACAGTTAGGCTTATTTCGTGAAAAAATAGCCCTAAATAATTGTCCACGTTTAACACGAAAGCCATGAAAATTATGACGATAAAACACAAAAAATTATTGCACCTTCTCGGCCTGCTGTTGTCATTAGCGCCCGCATTAGTTCAAGCCCATACCGGCGACAGCGCCATCAGCGGCTGGTATAACGGCTTTAACCATCCATTGCAGGGCATCGACCATCTGTTGACTATGGTCACAGTGGGCATTTGGGCTGCGCAGCTTGGCGGCCGCGCCATTTGGCAGTTGCCGCTGGCGTTTGTCGGCGTGATGGGGCTTGGCGGACTGGTCGGCATCACCGGCGTGTCCGTACCCGGCGCAGAAATGATGATTTTGCTCTCGGTGCTGGTTTTCGCTGTTCTGGTTGTCCGTGTGATTCGCGTTCGTGCAACGGCCAGTGTGCTTATCGTGGTTTTTTTCGCCTTTTTCCACGGCTATGCGCACGGCCAGGAAATGCCCGCGTCGGCCAGTTTGTTGTCGTTCGCGTTGGGTTTTATGTTGGCAACGATGCTGTTGCACGGCGCGGGCATTTTGGTTGCGCGTTTGGCGCTGCTGGCTGTCGCCTGCATCATCGGCAACAGTGCTTATGCCCAACCGGCGGCGAATGGCGCAAACAGTAAGGCCAAAGCAAAAGATAAGGAATTAATGACGTTTTCAGACCTGCTAGTGACCCAGCGCGCCGATTCGCAACTGGGTTTTGCCGACAGCGCCGCGCAAGGCAATGTCGGCCAGGAGCAACTGCAATACCGCCCAATCAGCCGCCCCGGCGAAATCCTCGAAACCGTGCCCGGCCTGATTGCGTCCCAACACAGCGGCGAAGGCAAGGCCAACCAGTATTATTTGCGCGGCTTTAATCTCGACCACGGCACCGATTTTCTGACCCAGATAGACGGTGTGCCGATCAACCAAGTTTCCAATGCGCACGGGCAAGGTTGGACTGACACCAACTTTCTGATTCCCGAATTGATACAGACGCTTAATTATCAAAAGGGCAATTATTACGCGGAAAACGGCGACTTTTCCAGTGCCGGTGCGGCAAATATGAGCTATTTCAAAGAGCTACCCGCCAACAGGGTCAAGTTTACCGGCGGCAGTTTCGATTACTACCGGGGACTGTCCACCGGCTCGCGCCAACTGGACGGCGGCAGCCTGCTTTATGCGGGCGAAGTGGTCAATAACGGCGGTCCTTGGACAGTCAGCAACGATTACCTTAAATTCAACGGCGTCCTGCGTTACAGCCAAGAGCGTGACGATACCGGCTGGAGCGTCACGGCAATGGCCTATAAAGCCGACTGGAAAGCGACCGACCAAATTCCCCAACGCGCTGTAGACACCGGCTTGATTGGCCGCTTCGGCAATATCGACGCAACCGATGGCGGTAACAGCCAGCGTTACAGCCTGAGCGGCGAATGGCACCGGCAAAGCGCCGCCAGCGCCACCCAGTTGATGGTTTACGGGCTTTACTCGACTATGGATTTGTATTCAAACTTCAGTTATTTTCTAAACAATCCAGAGCGCGGCGACCAGTTTGCGCAACCTGACCGGCGTTGGACGTCGGGCTTGAAAGCAAGCCATAGCTTATTTCATCAACTTGGGAATGCCGAATCAGAAACCACAGTCGGCCTACAAATCCGTAACGACAACATCCGTAACGGCCTGCTGTTGACCCAAGCGCAACAACGCTATGACACCGTGCGAGAAGATGACGTCTGGGTGACCAGCGTCAGCCCTTACGCCGAAAACAAAACGCGCTGGACTGACTGGCTGCGCACCCAGCTGGGCGTGCGCTTCGACGGCTTTCGTTTTAATGTGGCCAACAGCAATATCCCTGAAAACAACGGCAACAGCACCGATGGCCTGGTCAGTCCAAAGCTGGGTATTGTCTTTGGGCCTTGGGCGGATACCGAATATTATTTGAATGGCGGCCTCGGTTTTCACAGTAACGATGCGCGTGGCGTCAACACGCGCATTGATCCGACCACCGGAACATCGGTTGATGGCGATGACAATCCGGTTAAACCGGCGATCCCGCTGGCGCGCACTTACGGCGCCGAAATCGGTGTGCGCACGACCTGGCTCAAAGGCCTACAAAGCACGCTGTCATTGTGGTGGCTGGATATTGATTCGGAACTGTTGTTCGTCGGCGATGCGGGCAACACAGAAGCCAGCCATCCGAGTCGGCGTTATGGCGTGGAGTGGGCCAATTACTATTCGCCGACCGATTGGCTGACTTTCGATGCCGATTTTAGCTATTCCAAGTCGCGTTTTCGCGGCAATGCTGAGGAAGGCAATCATATTCCCGGTTCAATCGAAGCGGTTGTCGCTTCCGGCGAAACCTTTCACGACCTGTTCGGCGGTTTTTTCGGCGGCCCGCGCCTGCGCTATTTTGGCCCGCGTTCGTTGAACGAAGATAACAGCGTCCGCTCGAAGCCGACCGCCTTAGTGTCGGCCATGCTCGGTTACGCATTCAACAAGAACTGGACAGTGCAGGCGGAAATGTTCAATTTGCTGAACAGAAAGGACAGTGCCATCGATTACTATTACCGCTCCCGGCTACCCGGCGAAGATGCGGCGGGCATTGATGGCATACACTTTCATCCGGTTGAGCCGGTCAGTTTCCGTATGAGCCTGACGGCGACTTTCTAATGGAGCGTGACGGGGTTTGCAACCCCGTCACGCTTGGGCATGGCGTTTACGGTGCATCTGGAGCGTTAAAACAATTTGACCAATGCCGCGTTGACTTCGCGGCCGTCCAATTCAATATTGAGGTCGGCTTTACTTTTCCGTTTTTGTTGAGGGGGCACATTAATAGTTACAGTAACTTAACCAGTGCGGCGATAATGCCAGCTTGTGCTAGCATCATTCCGGCGATCCATTTAACCAAGTCATGTTTTATGGTCAATTCCATTTCCTTTAAATCACGTTTGGTTGCAATTTCATCAATCTCATATTCAATACGCGCCTGCTCAAGCGTCGCAGTAGCCGCCACTTTTTGTAGCTTGGTGATAACTTCGGCTTGTTGCTCGCTGAAACCGGCGTTTTTAAGTTCGTTGAAAAATTCGTGGGTGTCAAAGGTAATGGCGGCCATGTGCGTTACTCCTGAGTTAAATGGTGTGCCAGTCTATTATGGTTGACAGGTGGCGTTAGCGCCGACCAACTACGCAAAAGACCCAGTCAAGTATAACCTCGACGCGCAACGGTTTAATTCGAACATAAAACGTTTCGGACGGGGCAACATACCCCGTCCGGCCTAGGGACGGTTAAGCCAATCATGGTTCGACAAGGCTCTCCTGAGTCTTAGCCGAAGGGCTCACCACGAACGGCTTAACCTAGAACTGTCCCGTTTTAAGTTGGTAATCTCATTGACCAAATTGTTTTCCTGAGTTTTTTGCATACCTTGCCCCAGCCTCTAAACCCCAAACCAACCTTTAGTGCGCTTGCAAAAACCGACCAAGGCCAACATCAGCGGCACTTCAATCAACACGCCGACGACGGTGGCGAGCGCCGCGCCCGACGACAAGCCGAACAACATCACGGCGGTGGCAATGGCGACTTCAAAATGATTGGACGCGCCGATTAATGCCGACGGCGCCGCGTTTTCATAAGAAAACCCCCAAACTTTGGCGGCGACATAGGTGATTGTAAAAATTAATACGGTCTGTATTGCCAACGGTATCGCAATCCATAAAATCGTCAACGGATTGGCGGTAATCACGTCACCTTTGAAAGAAAACAGCAGCACCAAGGTCAGCAATAACGCGATAATCGTAATCGGGGTCAGCAAATGCAAAAATTTTTGTTCGAACCACAGCAAGCCTTTATGGGCGACAATCCATTTCCGGGAATAGAAACCGGCAAATAACGGCAATGCGACATAGATGCCAATGGACAACAATAAGGCTTCCCAAGGCACCGGCAACTGACCGACACCGAGCAAAAAGCCGCCAATCAGGCCGTATAAAAACAGCATCGCCAGCGAATTGATGGCAACCATGACCAGCGTGTGACCGGCATTGCCTTTGGCCAAATAACCCCAAACCAGCACCATCGCGGTACAAGGCGCCACACCCAACAAAATACAACCGGCCAGATAGCTGCGCCACAATGGCACTTCCAGCATTTTGACGCCTTCGTGCAGAATGACCGTGCCAGAGCCATAATTGCTGCCAAGCGGCAAATCCAAACCGAACGGCATTTTGACCAAATCGACCGCATCAACGCCGATTAGTTGTTGGAATAACACGCCTAAAAAAACATAAGCGATGGCGTACATCGTAAAGGGTTTGATCGCCCAG
>JBLRXA010000140.1:0-9129 GCA_047920955.1 Methylobacter sp.
GGGTTAAGGATGGGGGATTGTAGGCTGCTTTGCTGGGGCGGGGCAATGGGTTTTGGGCCTGCTGGCTTTGTGGGCTGGGGTGGTGGGTACAAGGCTGGCCTTGTACTTCGTAATGCCTGCGGGGTGAATACAAGGCCTGCCTTGCACTCCGTAAGGCTGCATCAACAGTCAACCCCTGCCTCGGCAAAGGTTGCCATTTCGTTCAAAAACAAGGCCGCCGCTTGCACTAGCGGGTAAGCCAGCGCGATGCCGGAACCTTCGCCTAGCCGCAAATCCATATCCAGCAATGGCCTGGCGTTAAATTGATGCAATAAGGCCTGATGCCCTTGTTCGCTGGACACATGGCTGAATACGCAATAATCCAGCACATGTGGATATAGCTTGCTGGCAACCAGCAGTGCGGCGCTGGCAATGAAACCATCGACCAGAATAATCATGCCCCGTTCGGCGGCTTTCAGGTAAGCGCCCACCATCATGGCGATTTCAAAACCGCCGAAAGCGGCCAGTGCCGACAAGGGTTCGGCCGCACCGTAATGCCGGTCTAGCGCCTGCTGCAAGACCTTCAGCTTATGCTGCAATTGCCGGTCATTTAAGCCGGTGCCGCGTCCGGTGCAGTGCGCCAGCGGCATGGCGGTCAAACGCTGCATCAGCAAGGCGGCGGCTGAGCTGTTGCCGATGCCCATTTCGCCAAAACCGATGCAGTTACAGCCGGTTTTATGTTGGCGCAAAACAAGAGCCGCGCCCATTTGCAGGGCTTTGTCGCATTGTTCGTCTGTCATTGCCGCTTGGGTCAAAAAGTTGCGCGTCCCTTTGCCGATTTTCGCTGCAATCAGCTTGGGGTGGGGCGCCAAATCGGCGTTGACGCCCGCATCGACAACCCATAAGTCGATGCCCTGTTGCCGGGCGAAAACGCTGATTGCCGCGCCCCCGGCCAAAAAATTGGCGACCATTTGCGCGGTCACACTTTGCGGATAAGCGCTGACGCCCGCTTCAACAATACCGTGGTCAGCGGCAAAAATAAGGATGCCCGGTTTGTTTAAACGCGGCGTCAGGCTGTTTTGGGTCAAGCCGATTTGCAAGGCCAGCGTTTCCAAGTGGCCTAATGCGCCTAACGGTTTGGTTTTCTGGTCGATTTTGGCTTGTAATGCGGCACTCAGTGCTGTTGCCAGCGGGGGGATGATGAAATTTAGCGGCACGGCGTATTCCAGGTATTTTCAAATAATAGGTCGTGAAGGTCTTTACGCGCAGCCCACTGCTCTTGTTCCAGCATCGGCTGGTCGTAAAACTGCTCTACATGACCCAAACATAACACCGCAAACGGCTGGCTATCTTCGGGCATATTTAATGAGGTTTTTAACGCCGCTGGTTCGAACATCGACACCCAGCCCAAGCCGATGCCTTCCGCCCGTGCCGCCAGCCACATGTTTTGTATGGCACAGGACAACGACGCCAAATCCATTTCCGGCAGGGTGCGGCGGCCGAAGATATGCTGTCCGCGCTGTTCGCACAAGGCGGCAACCAGCACTTCGGCGCAGTCCAGTATGCCCTCCACTTTCAGCTTCATGAATTCGTCTTCGCGTTCATTCAACGCTTCTGCGGTGCGGATGCGTTCTTGTTCGACCAGGGCATGAATGCTGCGGCGCAATTCAAGGCAACTGATGCGGATAAAGCGCCAGGGCTGCATAAAGCCAACGCTGGGCGCATGGTGCGCGGCGTCGAGCAGACGGCGCAACAGCGCGGGGTCAATCGGGTCGGGCAAAAAATGGCGCATGTCCCGACGCTGATAAATGGCACGGTAGATGGCGGCGCGTTCGGCGTCAGAGTAAGGGGGTTCAGGCATAGTTTAGATGGGCGGGTGTCTATGTTGCGATTGACCGCTAAGTGGCCGTTCAAAAAATTTCTTGGTCATCATAAAGCATCTAGGTAACGCGCAAACATTATTCCATACTATGTTTCACGATAATTGGCTATCCACTTAAAGCGGGACAAAAGATAAGGCTTAACCGTTCGCCCTAAGCCCTTCGGCTGTGCTCAGGAGAGCCTTGTCGAAGGATGGACGGTTAAGCCGATCATGGTTCGACAAGACCTTTAGTCCTGAGCATAGTCGAGGGTCACCACGAACAGCTTAACCTAGAGCTGTCCCGACTTAAATGGGAAGCCCGATAATTGGGGGCCAAAGCCAGCTTTGGACTCCGACAAAGGCGGCGGGTGTTATGTTTACAAGTCGGTCAAACATTATATGGATGCACGGCCTCAAAACCATGCACTTTGGCTTTGGTGGTAAAAAGCGGCGGTGTCCAGCTGTCCTGTTGCTGTCCGGCCAGAAATTCCGCCAGCCACACGGCCTGGTTGCGTATCGGCAAGACAAAGGCGTACAGCTTGCCGTTGGGCAACTCGGCGACATCGCCCAGCGCGTAAATGGACGCGTCGCTGGTCTGCAAATAGGCATTGACCTTGATGCCGCGACCCGTTTCCAAGCCTGCCTGTTCAGCCAATTCGGTGCGCGGTTTAAAGCCGCAGGCGACAATCAGCCGGTCGAATTCGGCGGTTACTTCAGTCCTGACGCACACTTTGTCATCTTCATTGATAAACGCCTGCACCGATTGGTTTAACAGCACTTTAACGCCGGTATCCTGTAATACTTTCAGCAATAAGGCCGAATCCGCCGCCGCTAATTGCCGTTCCATTAAGCGATCCATGGCATGGAACAGGGTGACGTTATCGCCTGCTGTCGCCAAATCCGAGGCGACTTCGCAACCGATTAAACCACCGCCGATAATCGCCCAATCCGGGTGCTGGTTTCGGTTTAAAAAGCCTTGGCGGAATTTGCGCAGGGCTTTCAAATCGACCAAGCTGTTCAGGCAAAAAAACAGTTTTTCGTAGGGCTTGAATGGGGGCGGGATAAACGCCGCTGAGCCTTGTGCCAGTATCAGCTTGTCGTAGGACAAGGATTTTTCCTGACAAGAACCTTCAATGGCGATGGACTTGTCGGCGCGGTTGATGGCGGTGACTTCGGCGCCGCACAGTACGTTAATATTGTTTTCGCGCAGGCGGTCAAACGGTTTCAGGATAATCGACTGCTCAATATCGGCCTTGGTGAAACCCCGGGACAGCAAGGGCCGCGAGTAATAGCCGTCATGCTCGCGGGTGACCAGCGTCACCTCGTCATCGGGCGCTAAAGTGCGGTAGTTCTCGGCAAAACTGACGCCCGCCACGCCTGAGCCGATAATGACAATCTGCATAGTGTGCTCCAGTAGGGGCGGCTTAGGCCATTAAGGTATATTCGCTTTTTTCCACGCCGCATTCCGGGCAGCGCCACTCATCGGGGACATCTTGCCATAATGTGCCCGGCGCAATGCCGGTATCCAAATCGCCTTCCGCTTCATCATAAATATGGCCGCATACGCCGCATTGGTATTTTTTGTAATCAGACATGGATATTCCCCCGGTTAATGGTAAAAACGCTATCGACTTTAACAGGTCTGGGTTAATTTTCAATCCTTTCGCTTGAGTCGGTACAGCGCCGAAATATCTTCATCGCCATAACCTGCCGCCATTAACCGCGCATAATCGGCCAGCGTCAGGTCAATCAGCGTGGCCGAGGCGCCGGATTGCCGCGCCATCTGCTGGCAGATAAGCAGGTCTTTATGATGCAGCGCCAGTTTAAAACCCGGCGCAAAACTGCCCTGCGTCATCGTCGCGCCGCGATGCTGCAAAAACCAGTTGCCTGAAGCGCCACCGGCAATGACTTCAATCACCTTATCCAGCGGCAAACCCTGTTTTTCCGCGAAGGCCAACGCTTCGGTTACTGCCTGATTGATGCCCGCGCCCATGATCTGATTGACCGCTTTGGTCGCCTGCCCCGAACCGGTCGCACCCATGTGCATAATGCGCCCGGTCATGGCTTGCAGCACCGGACGGACTTTTTCCAGTGTTGCCGCATTGCCGCCGACCATCATCGCCAGCGTGCCGTTTTTAGCGCCTTCCACGCCGCCGGACACCGGCGCATCGAGGAATTCCGCCTGTTTTTCCGCCAGTAGGGCGGCGGCTTGCACGGCGGTTCCGCTGCTGACGGTTGACATATCGACGACCACCGTGCCGGGCTTGACGGCGCTTGCCAGCTTTTTTACCACCGCCAACACGTCGTTGTCAGCGGACACGCAGATCAGCAGCACATCGACCTGGGCGGCCAGTTCTTCCACTTGCCCAAACGCGATCACATTCAATGCAGCGGCCAGATTTTGCGCGGTGGCCGTGGTGCGGTTATACACGCCGGTCAAATGCCCGGCCTTTGCCAAATTTTGCGCCATGCCGATGCCCATGGCGCCCAAGCCTATCATGCCTGCTTTCATCTATTTTGCGCGAGATACCCCAACCTTTAGGTTGGGGAGGGATAGCGTGGAGCCGTTAGGCTCCCCTGTTCTCGCTCTCCTATAAATTGAGCGCCATCTTAGTTAAGGTCATTTCCTGAAAAAAAAACAGTCCCAAATAATTGTCCACGAAAGGCACGAAAAAAACACGAAATTTTCGTGGCTTTCGTGCTAAGCGTGGATTCTGCTTTTCTACAGTCCAAGCCCGTCAGGGGGGATTTCTCGGAAATCACGGCTACCAACTTAAGGCGGGACAGCTCCAGGTTAAGCCTAACAACTTGTCCCGTTTTAAGTTGGCAGCCGAAATCACCTAAGGAACACCGCTATCGCCAGCGTAGACGGCGACACCTAAAGCAGCACCACGTCATATTGTTCCTGATTATACTCAGACTCGGCCCTGAACTTGATGCGCACGCTCAAAAAAACCTCCAGTTCGGCCAGCATGTCCGCTTCTTCGTCGAGCAGCATTTCCACCACTTCATTGGAGGCCAGCACCAATATTTTCTGAACTTTGTATTGCCGGACTTCGCGGATAATTTCCCGGAATATTTCCAGGCACATCGATTCCGGTGTCTTCAACACGCCACGTCCGCCACAGGCGCTGCACGGTTCGCACAGGATATGTTCCAGACTTTCCCGCGTCCTTTTGCGGGTCATTTCCACCAAACCCAGCACCGAAACTTCGGTGATATTGGTTTTCGCGTGGTCTTTTTCCAAATGCCGCTCGAATGCCTGCAACACCTGCTTCTTATGGTCTTCGCTTTGCATGTCGATAAAATCGATGATGATGATGCCGCCCAAATTCCTCAGCCGAAGCTGCCGGGAAATGGTCTGCGCCGCTTCCAGGTTAGTTTTGAAAATGGTCTCTTCCAGGTTGCGGCCGCCAACATAGCCGCCGGTATTGACATCCACCGTGGTCATCGATTCGGTCTGGTCAAACACCAGATGCCCGCCCGACTTCAGGCTGACTTTGCGCTCGAGTGCCTTTTGAATTTCATCTTCGACGCTGTAAATATCGAACACCGGGCATTCGCCGGTGTAATGCTCGATCACCGGCACGATTTCCGGCGCAAAAATCTCGGCAAATTCGACCAGCCGATAATAGGTTTCCCGCGAATCCACCCGCACCCGCTCGATGCCTTCGCGGTACAAGTCCCTTAACGTCCGGATGCTCAGCGGCAAATCTTTATGGATAAACTGTTTGGGCTTGGCATCGCTAATTTTGTCGGCAATCGATTCCCACAATTTCAGCAAAAACAGCATGTCGGCAACCAATACCGTTTCATCGACGCATTCCGCAGCGGTTCGGGCGATAAAGCCGCCGCTTTGGTGTTCCCGTCTAAAGCCATCAAGGCAGGCTCTTAACCTAACGCGCTCGGCTTCACATTCAATGCGCTGGGACACGCCGGAATTGTGCGCGTAAGGCATATAAACCTGATAGCGCGAGGGTATCGATATTTCTGTGGTCAGGCGCGCACCTTTGCTGCCTAAGGGGTCTTTGACCACCTGCACGATGATATGCTGGCCTTCATGCAGGTAATGCTCGATATTTTCCGAGCCTTTTTTCTCCAAATCTTTGGCGCACAAATCGGACAAATGCAAAAACGCCGCGCGCTGCAGGCCAATATCGACAAAAGCCGCCTGCATACCCGGCAACACGCGGCACACTTCGCCTTTATAAATGTTGCCGACCAAACCCCGTTGCCGGGTGCGCTCGATAATCAACTCCTGCAACACGCCGTTTTCAATAACCGCGACGCGGGTTTCCGGCGGGGTCACGTTGATTAAAATTTCTTCGCTCATCAATAAGTCCCTATGCCTTGTCTGGATAAAAGTTCTGCGGTTTCAAACAAGGGCAAACCGACTACGCCGGAAAAACTGCCGTTAATTGATGCCACAAAAACACCGCCTAAACCTTGAATCGCGTAACTGCCGGCCTTATCGGCCGGTTCGCCGCTGTGCCAGTATGCCGCCATTTCGTCTTCCGTCAATGGCCTGAAGGTCACTTCGGTAATACTGACTGCCTCGCCATGTTCGCGTCCCCGTAGTGAAATGGCGCTGTAAACACGGTGCATTTTACCGGATAACAGCCTGAGCATAGCAAGCGCATCGTCCCGGTCTTTCGGCTTGCCCATAATCAGATTATCCAGTACCACTGCGGTATCCGCCGCCAACACCGGTAAAGTGTCGCCCAGTTGCGCCACCGCTGCCGCCGATTTTTCGGCAGCCAAACGCTGCACATAAGCCAGCGGCGCTTCATCAGGCTGCGGCGTCTCGTCAATATCAACCGGATGGACGCGGTAAGCAATCTGGATTTGATCGAGCAATTCCCTGCGCCGTGGCGACGCTGAGGCGAGAATAATCTGTGCGGTCATTAGCGGTGGTAGGGATGATTATGGAGGATGCTCCAGGCGCGGTACAGCTGTTCAGCGGCGACAATGCGCACCAGCGGATGCGGGAAGGTCAGTTTCGACAAACTCCAGGATTCCCGCGCCAGCTGTTTGACCGCATCGGCCAGACCTTCGGGGCCGCCGATCAACAGCGACACATGCTGCCCGCTTTCCAGCCAGCGTTGCATAGCGTCTGCCAGCTCCGGCGTCGTCCAGGCTTTACCGGGAATGTCCATCGTGACAATATGCGAGCCTTGCGGAATGGCCGCAATCATGCGCTCGCCTTCTTCTTTGACGATGCGGGCGACATCGCTGTTTTTAGTGCGTTTGCCCGGCGCAATTTCTTTAAGCACCAACTCGCATTCACGCGGCAGGCGTTTGGCGTATTCGTCGTAGCCCTGCTGCACCCAGCCCGGCATACGGTTTCCCACTGAAATCAGATTTATTTGCATGGGGCGGAGGATACAGGAGAACAGGCTTTTGATGCAATGCGGCCCATTTGGCAGCCGCTAGATGACGCCCAAAACCGGCGCGTTGCTTTTAAACAGTACCGCGACCTGCGTACCCGGCATCAGCGCCAATGCTTGCCCGCTGTGCCGGGTAATCATCGCGGTAATCGTTTCGCCGCCGGGCAGCAACACAATCACTTCCGCATTGACCTCATCCTGCTGGACACGGATGACCTTGCCCGACAAACGGTTGCGTGCGGTAAATTGATGGGGGTTGGCATCGCTTAGCAGCGTAATATCGGCGCTATTGATTAACAACACCGCATCGGCGCCGATTTCTAGCCCAAGATTGTCAAATGATGTTTGACTGACATTGGCCACAATGTTTTCGCCGCCTTTCAATGCCACCACCACTTCGGCATTGACCGCACCGGCTTGAATCGCGGCGATACGGCCAAACAGCTGGTTGCTGGCGCTGGTCTTGACCACCAAACGCTGCAACAGCAAGACTGTATCCGGGTCGGCTGCGATATTGCGGTTGAGTTGATCGAGAAACTGCCGGTGCTGCTGCTCCAGATCGGTAAACAGCGCCAGCAACGCCCGCCCGGCCTCGGTCAAACAGGTGCCGCCGCCTTTGCTGCCGCCGGTGGCGGTGCTGACCAATGTTTTCGGCGAGCCGTTGTTGGCGCGCTCGATGATTTGCCACGCGCCTTTGTAACTCAAGCCCACCTGCTTGGCGGCCTGGTTGAGCGAGCCGCTTTGATCGACCGCCCTGAGCAAAGCGATCATGCGGCTGTCCAGACCGGCTAAGCGCAAGTCGCCTGTAATCCAGACCGGCGCAGTATTGTCATCAAAGTTTTTTAACATAGATCAATAACATAACGGTCTGCCTTTTTAGAAAAACGCCTAAGCATCTTTAAATTACTTAACCCGCATTCCCGGCTCGGCGCCTTCATCGGGGCTCAAAATCCAAATATCCTTGCCGCCCGGGCCTGCGGCAAGCACCATGCCTTCGGACAGGCCGAAACGCATTTTCCTCGGCGCGAGGTTGGCAATGACCAAGGTCAATTTCCCTTCCAACTGTTCGGGGCTGTAGGCGGATTTGATCCCGGCAAAAATATTGCGGGTTTCATCGCCAATATCGACAGTCAGTTGCAGCAATTTGTCGGCGCCGTCGACATGCTCGGCCTTGATGATGCGGGCGATACGCAAATCCAGTTTGGCAAAATCGTCAAATTCGATGGTGTCGGCAATCGGTTCGCATTTTTTAACGTGTACCGGCTCGGCGGTTTTTTCCAAGTGTTCTTTAGACGCCTCGACAATCGCCGCGATTTTGTCGGCTTCAACCCGCGTCATCAGCGGCTTGAATTCGTTAATGGTGTGGTTTAACAACGGTTTGGCATCAACCGGCCAGGCTTGCGCGCCGATGTTTAAAAAGCTTTCCGCATTGCTTGCCAACACTGGCAGCACCGGTTTTAAGTAAACCGCCAGCAAGCGGAACAGGTTGAGCCCCATCGTGCAAACTTCGTGCAGCTCGGTGTCCTTGCCTTCTTCTTTGGCGATCAGCCACGGTTTCTTCTCGTCGATATATTGGTTAGCCTTATCCGCCAGTGCCATGATTTCGCGCATAGCTTTGCCGAATTCGCGCGTCTCGTAAAGTTCGGCAATGTGTGCGTTGGCGACGACGAATTCATGGAACAAGGCCTGTTCCGAACACTGTTCCGACAATTTATTGGCAAAGCGTTTGGCGATAAAACCGCTGCAACGGCTGGCGATGTTGACCACTTTACCGACTAAGTCGGAGTTGACCCGTTGACTGAAATCGTCGAAATTCAAGTCGATGTCATCGACCCCGGCACTGAGTTTGGCGGCAAAATAATAACGCAAATACTCAGGATTCAAATGATCCAAGTAGGTTCT
>JBLRXA010000141.1:0-8982 GCA_047920955.1 Methylobacter sp.
GGGCGGCTTCAATGGCGGCGTTCAAGGCCAGCAGGTTAGTTTGGTAGGCAATGTCATCGATGATGCCGATTTTTCCGGCAATACTCTTCATTGCGCTGACTGTTTGTTTTACCGCTTCGCCGCCTTGCACGGCTTCTTCACTCGCCTGTGTCGCCATGCCGTCTGTGACTTTGGCGTTTTCGGTGTTCTGGTCAATCGACGCCGACATCTGTTCGACCGAGGCGCTGGTTTCCTCGACGCTAGCCGCTTGCTCGCTGGTCGCTTGGCTCATATTTTGCGCAGTGGCACTGACTTCTTCCGATGCGCTGGACAGCGCATCGGCCGCGCCGCGCACTTCGCCAATGACGTTGGACAGCTTTTCCATCGTGTTATTGACCATGTCGCGCAGTTCGAGCAGTTTGCCCCGATAGTCGCCAGCTACAGTACAGGTCAAATCGCCCTGTTCCATCGCGGACAATGAAGACATAACGGCATTGACCGGGCCGATGACGCCATCTAGTGTCGCATTCACGCCTTCGACGATCCTGCGGAAATCGCCTTGGTGTTTAGTGGCATCGGCACGGGTATCTAAACGGCCTTCGACCGCCGCCGTGGACAACAAGGTGGCATCAGCCACTAAAGCACGAATTGATGTTGACATGCGGTTCATGGCATTCATTACGCTGGTGCTGTCGTCCGCGCCCAGTTTGATTTCCGAAGACAAATCGCCGACAGCAATCTTATTGGCAATTTCTGCAACGACAGCCGGATCACCGCCTAATTGCTGCATAATGTTGCGTAAAATCCACAAACCCATCAGCAATAAGGCAATCAGCAAACCTAAAGCTGAACTCAACATAATCATTTTTGCTGAAGCGACTTGTTTGTCGCCATCGGCCACCGCATCGTCACCGTAACCGACATTCAGTTCAATCAGTTTGGCAAGGGACGCTTCGGCTTTAGTGAATAAAGGTCGGGTATCTTGTAGTTGCTGATAAAAAGTGACAAACAGTTCCTTCTGTCTTTGCTCATCCACGTTGCGGCTCAGCGCCGAAATAATGTCAGCCAGCTTGACATCCGCCGCTTTCCATTCATCCCACTCTTTAACAAACTGCTGCCACACGACCGTCTCTTCAGCGGTTTGCGGTAGCGGCGCATAAATCTTAAAGCCCTCGTCGACACGTTTCCAGATGGCTTCCCGCTCTTTTAATATTTGGGCATAAATATCTTGCGCTTTGTAATCGTTCTCATATTGAACAGCCAAGCGGTTATTTGAACGTGCGGCGGTTTGCGCTTCGTTAAGAATTTCCAGCCCCAACACCGATGGCAGTCTGACCTTACCGACTTCTGACAACGCCGCTGCAGTTTTGCCGAGCCCCATCCAACCGACCGAACCGACCAGCACCAATGCCAGCAGCGATACCGACAATAAACCAATCAATTTTGCTTTTAGTGTCCACTTATTCATAATCATTTTCCCCAAAGAAATATTAAAAACCTAGCCCTAAAGGCCAGAGTGAGCCGGTTTTTACGGCAGCTAAAGCTGGCGTTTCCGGCAACATTTTTTATTTTGCCGAGACCGCTCCGGCTCTTTGTAGCATCCCTTTTTCAACTTCTATCTGCCCCATCAGTCCCGGCACATCGACAATCAACGCGACCTCGCCGCTACCTAAAATGGTAAAACCGCCAATACTCTTTTCACTTTTGAACAGTTTGCCCAGCGGCTTGATGACGGTTTGGAATTCACCCATCAGTTTGTCCACTACTAAGCCCGCTTTATGATCGCCATAGCGCACCACGACTACGTTTTCGCGCTGTACCCTATCGCCGTCTATGTCGTAGTGATCGCGCAGCCGCCGGTACGGCAACACTTCGCCACGCAGGTTCAAATATTGGCCGTCACCCTCGTCGCTGGCCCAGGCCCTTAATTCAATACATTCAACCACCATGTCTAACGGAATCACATAGGCGGCGTTGCCGACACCGACCATGAAGCCGTCGATGATGGCCAAGGTCAGCGGCAGGCGGATGCGGATGGTGCTGCCCTGGCCTTCGACACTGTCCAGGTCGATGCTGCCGCGCAAGGCCTGGATATTGCGGCGCACTACGTCCATGCCGACACCGCGTCCAGACAAGTTGCTGACCGTATCGGCGGTGGAAAATCCGGCTTCAAAAATTAGGTTGTAGATTTCTTTGTCAGTCAGATTGGCATCTTCGCTGATTAAGCCGCGTTCGATGGCTTTATTGAGGATTTTTTCTTTATTCAGGCCGCCGCCATCGTCGCTGACTTCAATGACGATGCTGCCTGAGTCATGGTAAGCATTGAGCCTGAGCGTGCCTTTGGCCGGTTTGCCCCGGGCAATGCGCAGTTCGGCAGATTCGATGCCGTGATCCATGGAGTTGCGTACTAAATGGGTCAGTGGGTCGCCAATTTTCTCCACGACGGTTTTATCTAGCTCGGTATCTCCGCCGCTTATGACCAGATCGACATCTTTACCTAGCTCCTTACTGACATCGCGCACCACGCGCTGGAAGCGGTTGAAAGTGCCGCCGATTTGCACCATGCGCAAGGCCAGCGCGGAATCGCGCACTTCTTCGACCAGCCGCGATAAGGTGGCGGTGGATTCAGTCAAATCGGCCATGTGTGCGCGACGGGCAATCAGGTTAGTACCGGCACCGGCGATAATCAGCTCGCCGACCAGATTGATCAGTTCGTCAAGTTTGTCGGCATCAACACGGATCAGGTTGGCTTCGGCTTTTTTGTTGTCTTTGACTTGTTTTTGTTTTTCCAGCGCCGCTTCGACCACCGGCGGGCTGACCAGCTGTTGTTCAACCAGCACTTCGCCCATAGGCCGTTGCGGCGCGTCGCCGTGTTGCGCCTGAATACGGAGGATGGTGTCCAGTTCTTCCGGCGTCAACGTGCCGCAGTTGACCAGGATTTCGCCCAAGCGCATTTCCTGTTCGGGCAGCTCCAAAATCAGACGCTGGTATTCGGAGATTTTGCTGCGCGGCGGCAAGATGCGGATCAGGCAATCGCTGCGCACAAAGTTGAAGATACTGTCAATGGCGACTTTATCGGCATCACTGTTGAAGCTGATTTCAAAACCCAGATAACAGGATTCGGGATCCATTTCCTGGGCAGGCGGGATGGCGTCGATGAGGGTCACCAGTTGCACAACCGTGCCCAGCGAGGACAGGCAGCGCACGAAGGAAAAAGGGTCCATGCCGTTGCGGAATACTTCGCTACCAAAACGCAACGAGATATGCCAATGATCGGTGCCGACGGCATCACTCTCCTCCCGCTCTACCTTGGCCTGATGGACGGTGGGCATATCGGCGGACGGTTCTGCAACAGCGGCGCCGCCCAAATAGGCTTCCAACTGTTTTATCAGCGCCTTGCCATGGGTGTCGGTTGCGCCGCTTGGCTCACTGCCATCGGCAACATGCCCGATTAATAGGATCAAATGATCGTGCGCTTCGATAAACAAAGCCGCCAACGCCGAGGTCATCGCAATATCGCCGCTACGCACCTGATCCAACACGCTTTCTGCGGCGTGAGTAAAGGCTACGATAGCATCGAGGCCAAACATACCCGCAGAGCCTTTAATGGTATGCGCCGCACGAAAAATAGCATTGATAATTTCCGGGTCTTCTGCCGCCTGTTCCACAATCAACAGGGCTTCTTCCATCGCTTCGAGCAGCTCCCTGCATTCAATTACAAAAGACTGTAAATATTCATCTGGAATCATAGCGCTTTCCCCTCATCGGCAGCCTTGTGAACAAACAGTAACGGATCACCGAAAAAACCGGCCAGGCCAGACAAATCCAGTAAATCCAGCACGACAGGACTGTGACCGGTAAAGCGCAGGCGTTTACCCAACGCCAACGCTTCCTGTTTTATCATCACCAGCAACTGCAAGCCGGCGGCATCGAATTCGCCGACGGCGGACAGGTCTAGCTCTAGTTCTTCCGTTGCCGACAAGCCCGCCAGCAATGTGTCTTTCAATTCCAACGCGGTATAAATGGTCAATTCGCCGTCTATGACAATGCGACCGTTAGGCTGATTTTTAGTGTTCACGTCCGCCATCGCTTACCCCCCGTGTTTATTTTTGTATAAGCTGTTCAATCGCAGCTAATAAATGCGGCGGCTGGAAAGGTTTGACAATCCAAGCTTTAACGCCAGCGGCTTTGCCTTCATTCATCTTCGCTTCTTGGGTTTCGGTGGTCAGCATGATGATCGGGGTAAATTTATAGGCGGGTAGTGTCCTGGCGGTTTTCACAAAGGTCAGCCCGTCCATATTGGGCATGTTCACGTCACTGATAATCAGGTGTATTTTGGTGCCGTCCAACTTGGTCATGGCATCCTGGCCATCGCAAGCGGTAATGACATCGTAGCCTTCGCGGGTCAGAGTGCTGCCCATCACCGTCCGGACTGAACTTGAATCTTCTACAAACAGTATTGTCTTAGCCATTGTCGTGCCCTCAAAAAAATGTAATGTTGGTTTGGTTAGTTTTTATTTCTGTTTTCTCACCGCCGTGTGCTGCCATCTGTTCTTCCATGGTGTAAGTCTGGGCCAGCTCGTCCAACCATTGTTCCACATTGACCGAGCGGGACAGTCCGCCACTTTGTTCATTGTTAAGCTCAGTTAAATGCTGTTCCAGTTTGTTCAGATCGTCACCGACCAGCATCAGGATTTGACTGACCCGATCTTGGAACTGCAAGGCCACAAACACATCGGATATTTCATTGTTAATGGCATTGTTTTCAGTACGCAATAACATCTCCGATTCCGATAAGCCGGAAGCGGCGCTGGTGAAACGCCGTAATACCGAAGCGATAATCTGCTCCGCATTACTCAGCGTGTCTTTATCTTGCTTGGCAAATTTACGGGAAATTTTTAACGTATCTTCAATCGCCTCGTTAACCGAATCGATGGTTTGGGTAATTTTCTTGCCGACATCGCCGGACGAGCGTGACAATTTCCGCACCTCATCGGCCACCACAGAAAAACCGCGTCCTGCGTCCCCTGCCCGCGCCGCCTGAATGGCCGCATTCAAGGCCAACAGGTTAGTCTGGCTGGCAATACTGCTAACTTCCAAGGCCATTTTGCTCAGCAGCTCAGTAAAACCGGACAAATCCTCAATGGAGCGTAATAATTTTTCCTTTTCTTCCAGCGATGCACCGAGTGCCTGAGTGATAGTGCCCAGCTCCAGTTGACTATCCTGCAACAATTCAACAATACCGCCACTGGAATCATGGTCGCCGCCGACGGTATTTTGCGAGGCAATAACCGCAGCATCGAGGCGTTTTGACAAGGCGTCGAAACGTTCCGCCAATTCCGCTATCGACTCTTCGGTATGTGTCCTGGCCATTGTCACTTGGCTCGACCAAATGGGCAGGACTTTTTGGCAAAGCGAATCCAGGCCTTCTATGCTTCGCTCCTGTTTGCCGACGACTGCCGGTTGCCGGTCAAGGGCGGATGTCAAGGCATCGCAACATTGCGCCAAATCGGCGATGCGCGTTTCCACTGTGGATGCCGATGCTGACTGCCGGTTCGACCCGCCCAAGCGTTTTGACAGCAACTCGAAACGCTGCGCCAAATCAACCAGCAACGTATCTATCTGTTGGCGTTCGCTTGCCACCTGATCGGCTGCATATTGCAAAACAGCCTCCTTGTGTGCGCCTTGCAACAACTTGATGTGTTGCTCATTTTTTTGCTGCAAACTGCTGGACACATCTTGACCGACCGCCTGTAGCGACATTTGGTAACGCTTGTAGCCCCAAAAATGCAGGCCAACAACCGCGCCCACCAAACCCACGGCCATCAGCAAACTGCTCACGCTAAAGTGACTGCATACCACAATACCCAGCACCCCCAGCCCACCGCATAACCATAAAGGAAACGCCAACCAGGGATCATTTCGATAAAATCTCATCGGTTCTTTCATAGTGCAAATTCCTCAGCAACCCTTGATTAACAACATTTATTTATGGGTGGTCAGCGACCTTGGTGAAAAATTATATCGATTATATCGTTTTTGTCAATCGATTTAATCGATTTGAGCGGTTTTTGACGTATCACAAAGCTTGTCGCTTTACTCAATCAGTTAATATTTCAAATCAACATCCGGCGCCAACTGCTTAAAACTTCAAGCCTATCTAATTGGACAGCCAGCTGAAAGCCCCGACCGGACAACCCTTTTCTGCCATCAATCCAAAGAAAAAAATTTCCTACAACGGCAGCGCATAGCAGCAACGCCTTCCACCCAACCCAATAACATCATGTTATTTAAAATAAAATTACTTGAAAGGAAATTACCAAAGGGAAATGGAATCTTGAGCTTTATTTATAAAATAAACCTGCTATAATTTGCCGTCTTGGTTGGGTGCTGTTTAAGACGGCACGTTTTTAACGTATATAAGGGAGTAGCCATGCTTATCTTGACTCGTCGGGTAGGGGAAACTTTAATGATCGGTGATGAAGTAACAGTCACTGTTCTTGGAGTTAAAGGAAATCAGGTTCGTATAGGTGTTAACGCGCCCAAAGAAGTCTCTGTACACAGGGAAGAGATTTACGAAAGGATCAAAAAAGAACAAAATGACCCAACAGACGGGTCAACGAGTTCTGAGAGTTAAAAATAGCCACACCTATCCATTAGGCACAAAATCGTTAGCCTAAGTGATAAATCATGTATTTGGAGAGTTGGCCGAGAGGCTGAAGGCGCTCCCCTGCTAAGGGAGTATGGGTTTTATCGCCCATCGAGGGTTCGAATCCCTCACTCTCCGCCACATATTTAATTGATTTTAAACAACTAAAATCAACATCAAACAGAAAAACGACGGAAATTGGCGGTTGATAGCCGTCGGCATTCCATTCCGCTTCAAAAAATCGCAATTTCATCCAATCGGTTTATACCCCCTCAGTATCCGCTATCATATCGAAATAACTGATTAATTTTAAACGAAATTGTTTTTTTGCCCGCTTAGCACCACCTTGGGCGCCCCATCAAGTTAAACATCGTTACACTTTAAACCGGCAATTCCTGCCGATCAATTCCGTTATTTCGTGATAACCATATAATCGATTCGCGGCCCGGTTCTGTGCCGCCGGATTTTGACGCTTTAGTTTTAGCCGGGGTAGTTTTAAGGTGATTTCCGGGAAATAATGCCCCTCCGATGACTTCCCATCTTTATACGCATTTTGATGGCCTGCGGCATTACGCCTATCCAAAAGAGACTGTGAAAGTATTCATGTGGGAGGGGCTTTAGCCCCGAAGGTCGGGGCTAAAGCCCCTCCCGCGATAAATAAAACAATGACTTACGCATCACTAAAATATTATGAGTCATATTTTCAAGAATATTTTCACAGTCTCAAAAGCTTGGGAATTAGACCTTCCATGTAAAGACCAGCCGGTCGCGTTTCTCCAAAGCGGCCTGTCAGCCAAATCGATATTCTGCAAACTGGAGGTCTACAAAGCAGTCTTTGGCGACCTCACCCAACGGCCATTTTTGTGACATTCAGATAGCTAAAATACATTGTTCACCAGCGACTGGTTTTTGTTGCGAGGCTGACTTTCCTGTTCGCATCCATTCCGTAAATGCATGGACTTGAGTTCACATCTCCCGACGGCTTTGAAGCCACTGTGACAATGTAACCCAATCGACAGATGAGGTCGAACTGATGGCAAAGCTGAACTGCGAGCATTACACGATAGGGCTCTAGGCTTGGAAGGCAAGGCAAACCCGATACGGTCGCTAACAATGCGCCTAACGGCGCATATGTAGTTTATGCGCACGTTATCGCGATTTTTGTTCCAGGACATTACGAACCAGCAATTTAAGCGCTTCATTATCCCAGGGCTTGTTGCAATAATGGTAAATACGTCCCTTATTGACGGCATCAATCGTTGATTGCATATCGGCATGGCCCGTCAATAAAATGCGGGTAGTCTCAGGCCATTGCATGACAACCTGGGCTAAAAATTCCGCACCATTCATTTCCGGCATACACATATCAGAAATAACAATGTCAACAGCATTTTGTTGTAATATTCGCAGGCCTGCCTCGCCGCTGGGGGCGAAATAGGTCACATAAGGTTCACTATGAAACAAGCGGCGCAAGGCGTTAAGCACATTCGCTTCATCATCGACAAACAATATCGCGGCGGCTTTGCCACTAGCAATACCTGAGCGTTCAGTGGACATTATGGCTTCATCGACTAATGAAGCAACTTCTTCAGCGCTAATAACGTTGTTATTACTCTTGAAAATATAGTTAGCCAGCTTGGTAATTGCCGCCCAATTGGCCCGATCATTTATGAAGTTAAAGGCTGCGATAAACAGCTCATGCAGTTTTTCGTCCTGCTGTTGTCGGCAGGTAAAAAAACGCTGGACATAGTTAACGATCAGTGCGAGGCCGGCGTCGCCACCATAATTCTTCAATGCCTCCAGATTAATTAATCGTTGATCAAATGGTTCATCATCGACGTCGGCGACATGTTTAGCCTCAGCCAATGGTCCAATGAGCTGATTAATGGCGTCCGTTTCAAAGGCGATCATATAGTCTTCGATTAAATGCGCCTCTGGGTCATTATCGTCAGTGGATTTGTGCAATGAACCACCAATAGAAGGGGGAATGGTTGTGATTAAACGTCCGCCTTCCACTTTTGCAATGCAATACTCATGCGGGGTATGACAATCCCGATCTTCTTCGGGCTTGCTGTTTAAATCCTCCAGCATGATTTGAAAAAAAACCGACGGAAAATTTCTGGCTTTGTTATTTAAATAGATAGCCGTCGCATACCCTGCTTCATGAAAAGCGATGCGGTGTTTTAGTTTATCCTGAACGGAACTTTCAATTATCTCATTACGTTTCATTTTAAAATACGACCTAAATCCTGAATTCGTGACTTAAAAATCCGAGTGCACTTATGAGTTGAATGCAAGTGATTTTTGACATCCTCCCCCAGCTAAAGCAAGGGGATTCCTGATGACTCAGGAGT
>JBLRXA010000142.1:0-8938 GCA_047920955.1 Methylobacter sp.
GACCTGCCTAAAGATAGGCCAGGACTGGTATTTATTATTTCGGAATTAGCCTTAACCCGTCCATCCAAATAAAACCAGGCGCCCGTGCGTTTAACAAACTGACTGACTTCATTCATCACAGACTCTTCACCATCTTGCACATAGTACGCCTTAAATTCCACCACACCTTTAGCATCCTTAGCCCCGCCTTTTTTGGTGCTGACTATTTCCAGACTTAGCCATTCAATCTTTTCCTTGGAAAAATCGATTAATTCAGGCCGCACTGCGGCATCCCAAGTTTCCAGCAAATAGTCGGTATTGCGCAAAGCGTAAGCGGTAAAGCGGGAACGCATCAAAGCCACAGCTGTTACCGGCTTTTTCTCGCCCGCATGAAATGGGCGGCAGCATTGGGCATAGTCAATATCCGAGCCGCAAGGACAAAAAACCCGTGTATTCAAAACATTCCCCTTAATCCTGTAAAAGATAATAATTTGTTACCATGACGCACTATAATTCCAGCCCCTGCATTTTTACGCGTAACACCCCATCCGCACTGTTTTGCAGTGGCCAACAAGTTACCGGACGACTCCCTTAATCGCACTCGGATGACGGATTAACATCGAAAAATTGCCTTTGCTTTTGCTCAGCCAGCCGCGCACCTCAATGGCCTTACCCAAATAACCATCAATGTCAGGAAACAAATCCAGCCATTTATTTTCAATGCGCGCCTCAAATGCCCTGCCCTGAACCGTGGCGAATTCCAGATAGGTCGATTTTCGGGTTCTGCGGATATTAACCACCTTCCCAGTCAATCTTGTCCAGCCTGAATGCCCGGCATCGGTCAGACTGCCAACCGGCATGACGGCATACTCAGGCCGCGCCCAAATGCCCCGTTTAGCTTGTTCGGCCAAAGTCTCCGCTCTGACCAGTTCATCGACGTAAGACAAGTTAGGCGGATAAATACTGACTGCCGCCAAGCCCGCCTCGACCAGTTGCAGATTAAGATGCTGCTTGTTATCAGTAAACAAATGCGCCAACGTCCTGCCGTATTTATCGGTTTTTTCCGCGCTGATCTCGAGCCGGACTTTGCTGTTTTTCAGCGCGTTTATCAACCAACGCTTGGCCTCTTCCCCACCTGCATCTGCCGGTTTGTCGCGGTGCTGAACCTCCGGCGTATTAATGCCCAAAAAGCGGATTTTACGGCCATCCTCCAGCACGACGGTATCGCCATCGTAAACCGTTTTGACCCTGAAAAAGTCATAACCCGGTTTTATATCCAGCCTTTTTGCATCGGCAGTCGGGCGGTCGGAAAAATATTTTTTGCCATCGGCATCCTGCCATTGGTAAATGTCCGCATGAACCCAAACGGGCAAACATAACAACAAAAGCAGTAAAACTCTCAAAGCCTGCCCTCAAGTGTGCTTAAAAGCCGCATTAAGCTGCTGCATATCCAGTTCATTTTCCCACTTGGCAGCAACCACGGTGGCAACACCATTACCGATCAGGTTAGTCAAAGCACGGGCTTCTGACATGAAACGGTCGACACCTAAAATCAGCGCCAGCCCTGCGACCGGAATGGTTGGGATAACCGACAGCGTCGCCGCAAGCGTGATAAAACCACTGCCAGTGACACCCGCCGCGCCTTTCGACGTCAACAATAACACGCCAAGCAAGGTCAATTCTTGGGTCAGCGTTAATGGGGTGTTGGTGGCTTGGGCGACAAAAATCGCAGCCATTGCCAGATAAATCGACGTGCCGTCAAGGTTAAAGGAATAGCCGGTCGGAATCACCAGGCCGACCACTGACTTTGAACAACCCATCTTTTCCAGCTTAACCATAATACGCGGCAGCACCGATTCCGATGAGGACGTGCCCAGCACAATCAATAGCTCGTCCTTGATATAAACGATGAATTTTACAATGCTGAAACCGGCCAGTTTGGCGATTGAGCCCAGCACGATAAAAATGAACAGCAAACAGGTCAGATAAAAACTACCCATTAAACTGGCCAGCGGCAACAAGGCAGCAATACCGTATTTGCCGATGGTGAACGCCATCGCGCCAAAAGCACCAAACGGCGCCAGTTTCATGATAGTTTCGACAATGCCGAACAGCACTTGGGACACTTTGTTGATGAATAGCACCACTTCCGCTCCAGTTTCTTTCATCGCCGCCAAAGAAAAGCCGAACAGCAATGAAATCAGCAAAACCTGCAATATGTCGCCTTTGGCAAAAGCGTCGACGGCACTAACCGGGATAATATGGAGCAAAAAATCGACCGTGCTTTGGTGGGTGGCTTCGGCGGTATAAACAGAAATGGCTTGGCTATCAAGCTTGCTGGCATCGACATTCATGCCCACGCCGGGTTCTGCGATATGCACGACAAGCAGGCCGATCATCAATGCCAGCGTACTGACGACCTCAAAATAAAGCAGCGCCTTAATGCCGACGCGGCCCACCTTGTCCAACTCGCGCATACCGGCAATGCCGCCCACCACGGTGCAGAAAATAATCGGCGCGATAATCATTTTGATCAGCTTGATGAAACCGTCGCCGAGCGGTTTCATGGTGACCGCAGTTTCAGGATAGTAATGCCCCAGAACAATGCCGATGATGATAGCGGCCAAAACCTGGACATACAGCAATTGATGGCGCTTTGGGGTTACATAATCGGTTTGCACGGGCAGCCTGGGTTAGGGGGGGGTAATAACGGCCCGATGGGCGAATAAAAAACAAGCCACAAACCAACTTAACAGGAAACAGGGCTCCCAGATTTTAAAAATCTGGGAGCCCTGTTTCAGCATTTCACCATATCCAAGCGCAATTAATAAATAATTTTTTGCTCTTTCAGCGTGTTGTAAATGCTGTCAACATCGACGGCATCGGTATCGAAACCAATATCCGCCAAATTGGCGCTGTAATTCACGCATAAACAAATCAAGCCGGCATGTTTAACCGCAACAATCAGCGAGGTGTTTTGGGTTTCCAGCACGGTCACCGCATGGCCGTTATCAAACAATTTCCGTTCCAGTTGATAGGCGATTTCCTTGCCGCCTAGGCCAGTCAGTGCAACCGCTGTTGCACGTTGGCTAAAGCGCGCAGCGCGTTCTTCCGGGCTGACCGGTTGCAGGCTTTCGGCTTCTTCGGTGCTGCCGGTAATCATGCCGGCGCCAACCGTGCTGTTGCTCAAACGGTCGATGATAATGAACGAACCCGTGCCCTTATGCGTTTTGTAGGCGTCGAAAACCACCGGCGCATTGACTGAAACCGTGCAGGCGCCAATCTCATTCAAATGCAATTCGGTGGCGTCATGGTGTTCCAGCGTGTTGACGTCGATACGGTGGTGAATCATCGCGACCGTACCCGGCACACTGCGCGTCGCCAGTTTGATGATGTATTGCTTGCCCGGCGTCAGCGCCGCCTCAGCCATCCAGACGATGGTGGCTTTGAATTTGTCGGAGACAGTGGGCGGCGTTTGTTCGTTGCCGATAAGGGTATCGCCACGGCTGATGTCGATTTCGTCTTCCAGCGTCAAGGTGACCGCCATCGGCGGGAACGCCTGTTCCAGTTCGCCGTCGTAAGTCACGATGGACTTAATCTTGCTGCTTTTGCCGGACGGCAGCGCGGTGATCTTGTCGCCTTTTTTGAAAATGCCGGACGCAACCGTACCGCAGAAACCGCGAAAATCAAGATTAGGGCGATTTACAAATTGCACCGGAAAACGGGCATCGTCAAAATTGCGGTCATTGGCGATTTCGATGCTGTTTAGCGCTTCCATCAACGGCTGACCGCTAAACCAGGGCATGTGCTCGCTGGGATTGACCACGTTGTCGCCGTCCAGAGCCGACATCGGGATAAAGGTGATGTCCTGCAACGCCAGTGTTTGGGTGAAAGACAAATAATCCTGCTTAATTTTGTTAAAGGTGGCTTCGCTGTAATCGACCAAATCCATCTTGTTGATTGCAACGATGATGTGGTGAATGCCGAGCAACGAGGCGATAAAACTGTGCCGTTTGGTCTGGGTTTGCACACCGTAACGGGCATCAATCAGGATAATCGCCAAATCGCAGGTTGACGCGCCGGTCGCCATGTTGCGGGTGTACTGTTCGTGCCCCGGGGTGTCGGCAATAATGAATTTGCGCGTCGAGGTCGAAAAATAGCGGTAAGCCACGTCAATGGTAATGCCCTGCTCGCGCTCGGCTTGCAGGCCATCGACCAGCAACGCCAAATCTATTTTACCGGCGCCGGTGGTGCCGGATTTAACGCTGTCGGCCTGCACCGCAGCCAACTGATCTTCATAGATCATTTTGGAGTCGTGCAGCAGACGGCCGATCAGCGTACTTTTGCCGTCATCGACATTGCCGCAGGTTAAAAAACGCAATAATTCCTTGCGTTCGTGTTGCGCCAGATAGGCGTCTATATCGGTGCTGATTAAATCGGATTGGTGGGACATTATGTTTAGTTCCTAGGATTTCTTAAAGGATAAAAAAATTAACTCAAATTATATTCACGAATTACAACTTATTGACAGCGCTTATCAAGCCATGCTCTTGGGCAATTGCATCATTAATGACGATGACGGAATTAGCCGATAATGCCCATGTTTTAGCTAGAGGGCTAAGGGCTATTCTTAGCGCATCCTGTATGGGTTGTAACCAAGCTTCTTGGTGATTTTTAATGACCAGGGTCAAACGGAAATCAGTTTTTTCAAAATCCAAGCTTTTAAAAGAGGTTGGCAGTTTTTCAGAATGCCTTTTCAAATACATTGCCACACTCAAGATAAGTGAGTTGGTTAATTTTTCTTTAATTTCGGTAATATATTCATCGAATTTCACTGCATTGTCCGGTTTGGGTGAGCTGGATTTTGCTTCAATTATCCAGATTGTATTTTTTGCGTTGCCGATACGAAGTAGGAAAAGCTCAGCTATCAGCACACCTTCATCTTTTTTTGCATGTTTGTTAAGTTGCTTGAGTGTTTCGCTTTGTTCGATATAAAAGCAGTAACCATCAGGGTATGGTCCAAATGTCATACCAGACTCGATAATGGGCTTTGTCGTCATTTGAAGGCCAACTCAACTTCTTCTTTATAAAGCCGAATAGACTCATTAATAATTGGATTATCGGGCATCTCATCTTTTAAATTAGACTGTTGCCAATCGCCATCGTCATAAGAAAGCACGGGAATAGACAATTCTTGCTGTTGCGCAATAAGAAACAGTTTTTTCACCACAAAATAAGAATGGCTGGCAATAAAAAATTGAATACCGCGATTCGCCAGCATTGCAATAATGTCGATGAGCTTGGAAATGGCAACAGGATGTAATGCTGATTCCAGCTCATCAATAAAAATGATCGAATTATCGTCAAAATAGCGATTACCTAGCAGTGTATCTAAAATGGCAATTTTTTTAATCCCTTCGGCAGTGACGCCAATTGGAAATCTTTGCTTTCCTTTTTTGAATTGCCAACACCCTGAAGTTTCATCATATTCAACTTTTCCTCCAAGAATATCTTCTAGTTGCTGGCGAGATTTTGCAAACTCATTACTATTTCGCCCTCTTGTAAGCGGCTTACGCAAGGCTCTAGTTAAATCTAGATAAGTATCATCAAAACCGAATACCTTATCTTGCTCGCGCGATTCTAAAATAATATTATGTAACGACAATACTTCTTTGGCTGGCAAGAAGACTGAATTGCTAGTACGAGGATCAACGTGATTTTCTAGACTTGAAATGGACTTAGTAGTGTCTTTACCGAAACTATAAGCAAACGTTTGATTGTCAAGCGTCAGTTCCAACGAAAGAGGTGAGTCAGCCTGCTTGGTGACTAAATCACCTATTTTTTCAGGCTGGAACGTCCAATATAACTTATCAACCAGAATTTCAGAGGCATTGCGTCGATCATTGCCACGTTTATAGCCTTCTAAAGTACGCATTGCGCTGTACATCGCTTTTAGCAGGAAAGTTTTGCCGCTGCTGTTATTACCGATGACAAGATTGATTTTGCCTAAATTCTTCCAACGAAGCTTGTCAAGGGGGCCGAAATTATTAAGTGCGATGCGATTTATCATAATGTGAAGCGGATCAGGTTAATAACCAAAGAAATGTAACGGGCGACTTTTCAGCAACAAACGAATTATCGTTCGAATTATTGTTTGTTGCTTGTTGAAGTTTTCATTACTTTATCGCCGCAGTAATCGGTTCGGCTAAAAATACCCCTCACGCTTTTTCTGTTCCATCGAACCGGATTGGTCGTGGTCTATCAAGCGCCCTTGACGTTCAGACGTTGTCGTCAACAGCATTTCCTGAATGATTTCCGGCAACGTGGTGGCGGTCGATTCAACTGCGCCGGTCAGCGGATAACAGCCCAAGGTGCGAAAACGCACCATTTTCATTTCAACTTTCTCGTCGGGCTCAATCGGCATACGCTCGTCATCAACCATAATCAACATGCCGTCGCGCTCAACCACTGGGCGTTCTTTGGCGAAATATAACGGCACGATGGGGATGTTTTCCAGGTGGATATATTGCCAGATGTCAAGCTCAGTCCAGTTCGACAGCGGGAACACACGGATGCTCTCGCCTTTGTCGATTTTGCCGTTGTAGATGTTCCATAATTCCGGGCGCTGATTTTTCGGATCCCAGCGATGATTCTTGTCGCGGAACGAATACACCCGCTCCTTGGCGCGCGATTTTTCCTCGTCGCGCCTTGCACCGCCAAACGCGGCATCGAACTGGTATTTATCCAGCGCCTGTTTCAGGCTGTCGGTTTTCATCACGTCGGTGTGTTTTTTGCTGCCGTGGGTGAACGGGCCGATGCCTTGGGCAACGCCGTCCTGGTTGATATGCACCAGCAACTCAAGACCGAGCTGCTTAACCAGCTGGTCGCGAAATTGGATCATTTCCTTGAATTTCCAGGTGGTGTCGACATGAAGCAACGGAAACGGCGGCTTGCCGGGATAAAAGGCTTTCATGGTCAAATGCAGCATCACGGCGGAGTCTTTGCCGACCGAATACAACATCACCGGACGCTCAAATTCGGCGGCAACTTCACGGATAATATGGATGCTCTCAGCTTCCAGCTGTTTAAGGTGGGTCAGTTTATAATCAGTCATTAAAAGTCCGTCGGGGTTGGGGCAGGCCAAGTTTATTGAGTACGCCCAATAAATAAAGCCGGTCATTTTAATTTGAACAAGACTTTAATGCCAGATTTGCTTAGGATTTATTCAGAATTGAATCGCTGATACGTGGCCAAAATACCGCGTAAAGCATTTTGTCGATGCGTGGACGCCGCCCCATACTGCCCTGCCGCCGCGAATTCTCGGTATTGTTTAGCTTAAGGCCATGTTGATGCTATTATTTCCACCGTTAACCCAATAGCCAAGAGAACACATGAGCCATTTCGATTTAAATGCCATATCAATAAAGGATATTACCCAAACCACCTTGTTGACCTGCTCGCCGGATGAGACCATGCAGGAAGCGGCGGTCAAAATGGCGAAGCGGAATTGCAGCGCCATTTTGATTATGGTGAATGATGAGGTTATCGGCATCTGGACGGAACGGGATGTGTTGAAAGTTGATTTTTCATCGCCTGACGCACGCTTTACGCCGGTTTCCGCCGGCATGAGCAGCCCGGTTATCTGTATCAATGAAAATATGGGCTTAGAAGAAGTTTCGCTTAGGTTTAAAAAGGATGGTGTGCGCCATTATGTGGTCATTGATGACAATGGCAAACGGCGCGGCATCATTTCCCAAACCGATGTCGTCAACAAACATAATTTTGAGTTTTTCATGGTGTTAAAAACGGTGGGCAGCGTGTTAAAACCCAACCCGCCGGTCATCCAATCGACACAGACCATGGCGCAGGCAAGCAGACTGATGCAGTCCTCGCACTCGGATGCGATCATTGTTGAGTTCCCCGGCGGCCCGGTCGGTATTCTTACCGAACGGGATGTGGTCAAGGCATTGGCATCGTTAGTATTGCACCCGATTGTGGCCGATTATGCCAGCCAAAACCTGGTTAGCGTCAATGAGCGCGAAAGCCTGTATCAAGCCAAAAAAATCATGCTCAAAAACGGCTTTCGGCATCTTGGTGTCAACGACCATAAAAATAACTTGCTGGGCATTATCAATTTGACTGACATATTGGTCGGCTTCCGCAGCACCTATGTGGAGGAGCTTAAAGAATCGCTGGCGCACCGCGATGCCTTGCTAAAAGATTCGTTAAAAAACCTGGGGCTGGCAAAAAAGATTATCGACAATACCCAGGAAGGTGTCATCACTACGGACAAGCATGTGGTCATTCAGACCTGTAATGCCGGTTTTACCAAAATCACCGGCTACACAGAAGAAGAAGTGATCGGCAAAACCCCGGCCATTATCAGTTCGGGACGGCATGATAAAAAGTTTTACAGCGCGATGTGGGGAAAAATCAGCCAACACGGATTCTGGCAAGGCGAAATATGGAACCGGCGCAAAAATGGCGAGGTTTATCCTGAACTATTGACCATCACTGAAATCCGCGATGACGAAAGCAACGAGATTACCAATTATGCCGCCATTTTCAGCGACATTAGCCAGTTAAAACAAGACGAAGAAGAAATTAAGCGGCTGGCTTTTTATGACCCGTTAACCGGCTTGCCCAACCGCCGCCTATTAAATGACCGCTTGACCCAGGAGCTGGCAATTACCGGGAGATCGGGGAAAAACGCTGCGCTGTTTTTTATTGACTTGGACCATTTCAAAAACATCAATGAAACCTTGGGGCATTCAGCCGGGGACAAGGTTCTGGTGGAAGTCGCCTATCGGTTAAAGATCTGCGTCAGGGACTGCGATACCGTCGCCCGTATTAGCAGCGATGAGTTTATTGTTATTTCGACCGAACTGAATAGAAAACTCGAGCTAAGTAAGTACTCAAAAGTCTTTTAACAAAACACCAATTGAAGTAAGCGGTTATC
>JBLRXA010000143.1:0-8937 GCA_047920955.1 Methylobacter sp.
CCCACGTCGAAGCCATGTCGCCCCCCCGTGCCGCGTATTCTAATTTAACTGGATAAAAATTGTACAATTATTTTTTTATGCCAGTATTGATGCGGGTTGAGGCAATAACTGAAGATAAAACCAATCCGAATGATTAATCGGTCAGCATCCGGGCTAGAGGGCTGTTGCGGTCTATTGCTGGCTGCGGATCGATAACGCTGCAATGATCGATAATTTCGCCGAGTTGTTTGACCTGCTCGTTATGCTGATAGCTAACGATTTCTATTGCCTGTAATATTTCATTATTTATGCTGTTGATGGCGATAGTTAAGCCCTTATTTAAGCCTTTTAAGACGCTTTTTTCCAACGACGGCTTTACTTTTTTCAGGATGAAAAACGGCGTTAGCCAGGTGATGGCGATTAACAGGCTGCTATGTATCGCAAAATCGACGCCCAGATAATTTACGCTAGAAGTGTTGCTGGTGTAATAGCCGATGAAAACCTGATAGCCGACCCAGCAAATGGCAATAAGCGGCAAGACAATTTCACAAAGACGCATGAACTTTAAAAAGCCGCGTTGCAAGGCGTTGCCGGGATTCGCCAAGGCCTGCCTTACGGCCAGTTCGCTTTGTGTTTGGATGATTTTCGGGGCTTTTTCGCGTAACGCGGACAGTTGTTTTTTAAGCGGATGCGCTGGAATGCCCAGTTGATCGGCATGGCTGACGAATTCATCCAGCGCATCGTCAAAGCGGGCTGCGGCCCAATCGTCCCATAAGTTCAATTTAACGCCGGTCGCTGCATATTTGGCCGCCGGGTTATGCAATAAATCGGCGGCATGATCGGCATAATGGCGCGCTAATTGTTGGATAGGCCAGGCAAAACCTTGTTGCAGCACGTCGGCAGTAAGCTGCCATTGCTCTTGCCACAAGGCCGGTAATTGCTGGAAAGCCGAAGCGCGACCCACTAATTCGCCGATAGTGTGCAGGCTTTGTTTTAGCTCGTCTTTTTTAATCTGGGCGCTGCGCTGTTCCAGTTGCCCAATAATATGTTCGGTCGCCAACGCGCTAATAGTCGATTCCAATGCGGCAAATTCATCGGCTTGCAAGCCTTCGGCGCAGGCGGTTTTAAAAATCACCGGATCGGCAAAATCGGCTTTATGCAGTTGCTGCCTGAAATCTTCATACTGCTCGCTCTGGCCTCTGTCCCACTGGTTCAGCACAAACAGCCAGGCATGTTTGCCGCCTTCCGCCAGCAGCAAGCGCCAGGCTTTTTCGTCCCGGTAGCGTTCGGGACTGACCACATAAATCAGCACGTCGATATGCGGCAACCATTCCAACACTAGGTGTTTATTGCTTTGCTCGGTGCTGTCGAAATCGGGCATGTCGATCCAGATGACATTTTTTTGCGCCGCGTTGTCATGTTCGACGATTTTGATTTGCGCCAGCGGCAGTTGTTCGGGCAAATGCTTGATCGCCACACTCGCATGATGGAATAAGGTAACTTCACGCGAAGTCGGCCGCTCGACGCCAGCCCGGGCGATAGCCTTGCCGGCCAGCCGGTTGAGCAAGGTGCTTTTGCCCACGCCGGTGCCGCCCATGAAAGCAACAATCAGCGGCCTTGAGCCGTTATGGTTAAACAAGGCATCGGGCGTTCTGGCATCAATAGCGTTTAATGGTTGTATTGCATCGGCATTAATCCAGCCCGCTGCCTGCGCCTGCTCTGCCCAGCGCTTTGCGGTTTCCAGTAAATCAGAGTAATCGTAAGCCATGGCGCTTTTCTGTCAGTTGTCGTTCTGCCGCATGTAGCTGGTCAGGGGAGATATTAAAATGCCCGTTCATCGCTAATTGTCCGGGCACTAACAAAAGTTTTTCGCGCAGGATGTCGACAAATAACGCCTGTTTGACGGTGTTGAATTGGTTTTGTTTCAGCTCGGCTTCCACCTTGTGCATATAGCTGCCCACCGCGCTTTCCGCCAGCAGCGACGTCACGCTCAGCATCGCCGGGGCAATAACCAAGTCATGCAAGCCGATGCCGCCCATTTGCAAGGTCAAGGCAATCACGGCGGCATCGGCAGTCGCCCGGGTCGCGCGCAGGCTGTTCAACACCATCGGCTGCTCCTGCAGTTTGTGATACAAACGATGCGCGGCGCTTTCCACATCCTGCTGAAAGGACAGATGATACTGCTTTGCCGCACTGTCGAAATCCTGCAACAGCACTTGCCGCTGGCCGCGCAGGCCGCTGTTGACTTGCCGCCACCATGGGCTTTGCTGACTTTGGTCGGCCTTGTCCAATAGTTTGTCGGTCAGTTGAATCAACGTATGTTCGGCTATTTGATTCAACAGCGCGAGTTCATAGCTGCTGCTTGAAATATGCAGCCTTTTCCGCCCCAATTTCATCATCTGCCGAACCGGCCAAGTCAACACTTTACGAGTGCCGGTCAGAATACGCGCCAAACCGGGTATTTCCATCAAATTAAGCAATTCGGTCATCGCCAGTTGAAACGTTTCATAATGGTGCGGGTGGTTTAAGTAATCGCGCCGATAATTTTCCATGGCCTGCTGCATTATTAAATCAACCAATTCAACCCAATCATTAAGCATTTGATGTTCAGCAAGCACTGGCGCCAGCCAACTCTGCCAATGCTTTTTCAATAGCGCCTGTTCAAAATGTAGGTGTTTGTCCAGGCTCACTTTATGGGCTACCGATTTAAGCAGCTGGCGTTTGGATTCAGGCCAAAGCGGCTGCCCGCCCGGTTTTTGATAATACAACGCCACCACGTCGGGAAAGTTGTCGGTTCTGGCTTGCCGCCACTTATCGTGTAACGATTTGATCAGGATAGCCTCGGAACCTTCAACCAGTTTATTCAGGCAAATAAGCGTTGGCTGTTGCAGCGGCTCAAGGGCGGCCATGATGTCCCACACCGACTGGTCGGCGTATTTTTCTTTGCTGACCACCAGAACAATCATGTCCGCCAAGGCCATCGCCCGGATCACGCCTTCGCGGTAAGTGCTTGAATCTATCGAATCGAAATCGGGCGTATCCCACAACACGCCAGGTGGCAACAAGGCCGAAGCCGTGGTATTTTCAGTGAGTGCGTAACAATCGTGGCGGTCTTTGCTGAGTTGGTTTTGCGGCAACTGCTGGAAGCGACCGAAATAGCGTTGCAGTCCGTCGCAATCGCCAAGGCTGATGCCATTGCAAAAACCCTGCGGATGCACGGTATAGCCTGCCAGCGGACTGACGCCAGCGACCTGGCTGCTTAATAACAGGTTACTCAGCGAACTTTTGCCGGCTTGGGTTGGGCCTACGACCGCGATATGCAACACCGGCGATTGCGATGTTTCAATCAACTGCCCTTTGCGGATGAAGGCCTCGGCCAAAATCAACTGATCGATGCGCTTCTGATAGCTGGTTTTAACTGCGTCATTAGCGTAAGGACGCTCCGATAAGTCGTCTAAAACCGCCTGATAACGTTGTTTTAATAATTGGATAAATTCCAGCATAAAAAGCCAGCTCAGGATTATAATGACCGGCTATTTTACTTTGTTTGGCAATCCGCCGTTATATAATAACGGACGCAACCCCTGTAAATAGCATGACATGCACCCCCCACTTAAATTCGAGGTTATCTTTATGAAGAAACTACCTATTCTTCTGCTCATTCTCTGCTGTACATCGTTAATCGCATGTAGCAAGGGTTCACAAATCAACGGCCACACAACCCGTACCGCCTATCGCTCAGTCAATGCACTGAAAAACCGCCTGCCGCCCGATACACGCATTGAGTTTGAAGTCTCATTCTGGATGCTGCGTGATTCGATTAAAGATGAAAAAGAGTTTCTTAACGCGGTTGACGGCAAAAAGCCTGAAGAACTGATCATAATGGGCAAAGAGCTTTATCAACAACGCAAAAACGCGGGGTTTGCCGGTTATGAACAATACGCCAACTGGGAAGAAATGATCGCTAAATTCGGCAAGGAAAGGCTCGATCAAGATAGTCATAAAAGCAAAGCCGACCCTAAAGATACAGCCAACGACGTACTCTACAAACTCTAAATCATCGGCGGGGCAAGGCTTTTTGATCGGCGATTTTTTGACTGCCCAAAGCCGCAACAAATTGACTTGCCTCGGCGATGGTCTGCTCCATGGCATTAATGAGCTGGGAAATATCAATGCCAATTTCAATAAACTCATGCCTTAATGCTGCGATAGCCTGGGCATTAAGGTTATGCTTCAAATACAACACCTGATCCTTAAAAGCCGCCAACACCGGCTGGATTTTCGCTTCGGCCCGTTGCATAGAACGGATCAAGCGCACATAATTTTGTCTGGCAGCCTTTAATTGCTGCTTGCTGTGGGCGCGCAAATTACGGTTAGTATATTCGTCGAGTTCGTTTTCCCATTCCGTAAACAGTGCCTCGCTGACCTCTGTAATCGCCTTTATCCTGTCGCTGACCGCATCGGATTTGGCGCAGCAAAAGTGATACTGTCGGTTCAGCAGGTTGTATTTATGATCTAACGTGGTTTCATTGACGCAAACCAGCGTCTTAAAGCGCTCCAGCGCATCTTCAAATTCATCCCGGGTTTCCTGCAAGCCGACACAAGCCTGCTCGACATGCGCAACAACGATATCGCGCTTATGCTCGCCAATGGATTCGCGAGCACTGTAATAAACGGTACGCATTTTTTTAGCGAGAAAACCGCTGATTAGATTTAACGATTGCTTTGCCAAATCGTTTGATGGCGGTTTGTTGTGATCGGCCATTAGCGTTTTATGTGTTTTATTTTCTTGTGGGGATTAAGGTGTGTGCGGCACACCCTACGACTTCGTGATTCTATTCGCGACGCCATTGGGTTGTGCCGTCGGGCGAATCTTCCAGAATCACGCCTTGGTCTTTCAGGTCATTACGAATTTTATCGGCCAAAGCCCAGTCTTTGGCTTTTTTGGCATCCAGACGCGCTTGGATGTGTTGCTCAATAGCATCATCGCCAACTACCGCATCGCCGCTACCTTTAAGGAAAGCATCGGGATCATCCTGCACAATGCCCAACAAATCGGCCAGCTGTTTCAACGTCGCCGCCAAACCACACGCTTGTTCGGGATCGGTTTCCTTGGCTTTGTTCAGCTCCCGTGCCACATCAAACAACACCGACAAGGCAACCGGCGTATTAAAATCATCGTCCATCGCCTGTTCAAAACGGGTTTTATAAGCCCCCTCGATCACCGCACCGGCTACGCTATCGACGCCGCGCAAAGCTGTGTACAGCCGCGTCAAAGCCGCTTTTGCGTCATTCAGCGACTCGTCCGAGTAATTCAACGGGCTGCGGTAATGGCTGGACAGGATAAAAAAACGTATTATTTCAGGCCGGTATTTTTTCAACACTTCGCGCACGGTAAAAAAATTGCCCAGCGACTTAGACATTTTCTCGTCATCGACACGGACAAAGCCATTGTGCATCCAGACATTGACAAACTTTTCGCCGGTTGCGCCTTCCGATTGCGCAATCTCGTTTTCATGGTGCGGAAATTGTAAATCCATGCCGCCGCCGTGTATGTCGAAATGATTACCCAAGCAGCAGGTGGACATCGCCGAACACTCGATATGCCAGCCGGGGCGGCCATTGCCCCAGGGCGACTCCCAACAAGGCTCATTGGCCTTGGCCATTTTCCACAGCACAAAATCCATCGGATTGCGCTTGGCCAAATCAACATCGACCCGTTCCCCGGCTTGCAAATCGTCCAGATTCTTGCCGGATAACTGGCCGTAGTTTTTGAACTGGTCTACCGCATAAAACACATCGCCATTGCTGCCGATGTAGGCCAATTCTTTGTCCATCAAGGCTTGAATCATGGCAATAATGGCATCGATAGATTGCGTGGCTTTAGGCTCCAAATCAGGCGGCAAAACTGCCAGCGCCCGCTCGTCCTCGTGCATCGCGTCAATAAAACGCTCGGTTAGCTGATGGTAGTCCTCGCCATTTTCGATAGCCCGCTGAATAATCTTGTCATCAATATCGGTGATATTGCGCACATAAGTCAGCTGATACCCCTGATAACGCAAATAACGCGCCACCGTATCGAACACCACCATGACCCGCGCATGGCCGATATGACAGTAATCGTAAACTGTCATACCGCAAACATACATGCCTACTTTGCCTGCCACGCGCGGCTGGAACAGTTCTTTTTTCCGGGTCAGGGTGTTATATATTTTCAACATATCATTCAATTATTAAGTCGAGGCCGATGCAACAAAACCGCACAATCTACCAAGCGCACGCTTCTCTTTCAAGACAAAAACACTTAGAATTTGCCGTTTGCATCACTCTATCAGGAAAACCATGCGTACTTTTATTTTCTCCATGATGCTCATTCTAACCACAACACTCTCATTTGCAACGGAAAAACCTATGTCTGACACCGCACAAAAAGTCAAATTAACCACTTCATTAGGTGACGTCATTATTCAACTGAATACTGAAAAAGCGCCTATTTCATCGGCCAATTTCCTCACTTACGTTAACGAAGGCTTTTACAACGGCACCATTTTCCACCGCATCATCCCCGGATTTATGGCGCAAGGCGGCGGTTTCGATACCGATTTCAACCAGAAAGCCGTACATGACCCGATCAAAAACGAAGCCGACAACGGCCTGGGCAACAAACGCGGCACCTTAGCGATGGCGCGCACCAATGTCCCCGATTCGGCAACCGCGCAGTTTTTCATCAACTATAAAGACAACGCATTCCTGAACCACACCAGCCCAACCGCAAGCGGCTGGGGCTATGCGGTATTCGGCGAAGTCATTGAAGGCATGGCTATTGTCGATGAAATGGCCAAACAACCTACCGGCAACCGTGGCGGCCATCAGGATGTGCCAAAAACCGACATTATCATTGAAAAAGCTGAAGTTATAGAATAGACAACACCTTAAGGCTAAGGGTGTCGCCCTTAGCCTTTTGCCAGCAATCCTTAGCCTTGCACACACGTTTGAAACAAGAAACCCTCTTTCTCTCCGACCTGCACATTGCCCTGGAAAAACCTGAAATCACCCGCCGGTTTCTTGCCTTCCTGAGCGGCAGGGCGCGTACCGCCAAAGCCGTTTATATATTAGGCGATCTGTTCGATGCCTGGATAGGCGACGACGACTTTACCCCGCCTAACAACAAAATCCGTAAGCAACTAAAACAGCTGACCGATTCCGGTACAGCGGTGTATTTGCTGCAAGGCAACCGCGACTTTCTGCTGGGCGCAAAATTTGCCGAAGACACCGGCGTTATCCTGCTTGACGAATACGCCGTCATCAATTTATACGGTACGCCGACGCTACTGACGCACGGCGATTTATTATGTAGCGACGACCTGCCCTACCAAGCATTCCGCGCCAAATCGCATACGCCTGAATGGCAACAATCGGTGCTGTCCAAACCGCTGCTGTTACGCCTGCTGGCTGCACGTTGGTACCGTATCCGCAGCTATTTCCATAAACGTGGAAAATCCCAAGACATTATGGATGTCAACCAAGATACCATCGTCCAGATCATGCGCGAACACGATTGCCTGCGTCTTATTCATGGCCATACACACCGCCCTGCCGTCCATGAATTTACAATAGGCCATCAAACTGCCCAGCGATTTGTACTGGCCGCATGGGATAAACAGACAGGCGAAGTATTATGCTGGAACAATAACGGTTACCGGATTGAAGCACTTTAAAGATGAAAACGCCCCATATTGGTGCTTTTTTATTTATCGCTTTCGCCTTCCGCCCTCCATCTTTCGTGAAAACACCCTGTGTTTTATCAAAACGTTACAGGCATCCCTTGATAGCGGCACCTTTAAATATTGACTTTTGGGGCAAAATCATTAAATTTAGGCGCCTAGAGTGAAAATTTCCTGTCTCCATGGAACATGAAAACCACCCTAAAAACTAATATTAGCCCTAAAAAACATAACCACTATTCTGTCAAATTAACAGGGTATCAGGAGAACTATAATATGAAGAAGCCTTTAAAAAGTTGGCTGCTTGCTTCCAGTGTAGCTGCTATTTTAGCTGCACCAGCGGTTTCAACGGCTAACAGCGATGTTGAAAAACTTACCCAAAATCCAGCTAACTGGGCAACTTGGGGTGGTGATTACGCCGGTACCCGTTACAGCAAGCTCAGTGAGATCAACACCACTAACGTGAAGAACCTGCAACCAGCCTGGTCTTTTTCTACAGGCGTCCTGCGTGGACACGAAGGTGGCCCTCTAGTTATCAATGACGTTCTTTACATACACACGCCTTTTCCTAACACTGTTTTCGCCATTGACCAAAAAACCCAATCGGTCATCTGGGAATACACGCCCACACAAGATGCTGACGTGACCATTCCGGTTATGTGCTGCGACACGGTCAACCGTGGTTTGGCTTATGGTGACGGCAAAATCTTCTTGCAACAATCCGATACGGTTTTGACTGCGTTGGATGCTAAAACCGGCAAACGCGTATGGAGCGTACAAAACGGCGACCCTAAACTGGGCATGACCAACACCCAAGCGCCTTTAGTTGTTAAAGACACGGTTCTGACCGGCATTTCCGGCGGTGAATTTGGTGTGCGCGGCTTCCTGGCGGCTTATAACATCAACAGCGGCGAGCTGGTCTGGAAAGGCTACAGCATGGGACCAGACAGCGACACACTGATTAATGCCAAGAAAACAACCACATGGAAAGACGGCAAAGTCACCCCGGTCGGCCCTGATTCAAGCACCAGCACTTGGCAAGGCGACCAATGGAAAATCGGCGGCGGCACAACCTGGGGCTGGTACAGCTATGACCCTAAACTGAATCTGGTGTATTACGGATCAGGCAACCCATCCACATGGAACCCTACACAACGCCCAGGCGACAACAAATGGTCCATGTCTTTATGGGCGCGTGACGCCGACACCGGTGAAGTTAAATGGGTTTACCAAA
>JBLRXA010000144.1:0-8917 GCA_047920955.1 Methylobacter sp.
GATCAATATGGGGCGTGTGTTTGTGCGTAAGGGACATTATTTAAAATCAACACCCGTTCACATTGGCCCTATCATTCAGATTTATTAACTAATTTTTTCAGCAAGGCAATTTCAAACTTCAAGTGTCCGATTTCCTGCTCCCTTTCGTGCAACAATAAGCGCGCTTTTTCCAGTTCATTGAGGCATTCGGTTTCAGTCAGCACTATTAAACAGTCTGGAGCGTGTTGAAAACGCTTCGGATACTGGCAATTTTCAGCAATATTGACTGCATTTTTGCCGTTTAAATTTAATAACGCCTGCAAGCTAACCCCTAGTACTTTGGCAATATCTTCAAGCTTGCTAACAGTAAGCTCTGTTTCACCCCGCTCGATTTTTGCGTAACCTTGCACCGAAGAGTAGCCCAGCTTTTCCGCCATATCTTCTTGCGTAAAATCGTTAAATAGACGTAATGCTTTAATTTTTTGGTGAACATTCATCCCAAAACTATCCTATCAGTTACATAATTAACCGATCTGAGGTGCTGTTTTTTATCAGCGAAAAACAGTACCTTTGAAACGTCTGAAGCGTTCAGACAATCAGACAATCAGACGGCAAAAGTCTAAATTGTAAAAACTTTTGGAGACATTATTATGAAAAAAATAGTTGTAGTTTTCTCGTTAGTGTTGGGAATGGTTGCTTCAGCAAGCGTTTGGTCTAGCGAATGCACACCAGAAGACGTCATAAGCGAAACCACAAGCGAAGACTGCCGCGTGTTTACTGCAGATGGCGTTGTTGATTGCCGCTAATATTCTTAGCGCAAAAATTAACTAAACCAATGTCGGGTTACGCGTTGCTAACCCGACGTATTGGCGTCATTTGAGCTGTATTCTCCGCCAGCGTTAAAGTGGGTCTGGGGCGATATTAAAGGCATTGCTTAAGTCTTTGGCTTTTGCATCTCTATCGGATAAAGGCTCAAGGTCAAACCGGGTTTCAATAAATTTTAAAATCGAGGTCGTATCGTATTGTGTGTGGTCAACGTAGCCTTTCTTGGCTAGCGGCGACACAATGATGGCAGGGATGCGCGTTCCAGGGCCCCAGCGGTCAATTACCGGTGGCGCAACGTGATCCCAAAAGCCACCGAATTCATCGTAAGTGATAATAATGGCCGTGCGCGGCCAAATGGCACTGCTACGAATGGCCTCCACGACTTCTTTAACGTCTTGATCGGCATCTTGAAGCGTCGCATAACCGGGGTGTTGGTTGTTACTGCCTATCGGCTTATAGAATGCGACATGCGGAAATGTGCCCGCCAAATCGCTTAACAGCTGGGACTTATCTTTTAAATGTGCAGCGCGGCCTTGGCTACCAGGCGCGTAGTTCGCGTAGTAAACAAAAGGTTGGTGATGATATTGGAAATTGCCCTCGGTTTTACGCTGCGCAATGGCATCGTCCCAGCCACCTGCATACCACGCCCAGGAAATGCCTTTTTCTGTCAGTCGATCGCCAATGGTGGCATGGTATTGAACGGGTAAGCGCGGCTTATGTTTAGTGTCATCAAACGGCGGATTGAAAGGTTGCATCGTGTTTACCACATAGCCGTCTTGGGTCACCGCTGGGTCACTCATAGGTTTGCCGGTATTAGGGTCGTTTTTCCAGTGCCGAAGCTCAATCGGCGCCTCTTTGAATGCTGGCGTACAGGCGCAAATCAGCCAGTGATGGTTTAAAAACGAACCGCCAAAAGTAGCCTGAAAAAAATTATCTGCCAGCGTAAATTCCTTGGCGTATTGCCACAACGCCGAACCCGATACATCATAATGCCCCATCGTTAACGCCCCGGCAGACGATAGCTGCGCGAAGCGATCATTACGTCCCGCGTTAATTTGCATTTGATGGATAAAGAAGCGGTGCGTCAGGTCTGGATGCTTTTGGTCTGGGCTGACATAGTCGGCAATGTCGAAAGGCGCATTGGCCAAATCTAGCGGGAAACGGGTATCCGGTTGTTCACCCGAAAAAACCGGCGGCAACGCCGCATAAGGCCGCCCATATTCATCTACCTGTAACGGCGCTTTTTTCGCTTGCGCCAAGCCTTCCGCTTGAGGAAACGCGCCAAACAGATTATCAAAACTTCGGTTTTCCAAATAAATCACCACAATATGGTCGATTTGTTCCAGACCTTTAGCCTTAACAGGGCTGATAATAGGCATTAAGGCCGTGAAAGCCAGCAGCAGAGCAGTTTTTTTTCTAAGTCTCATGTTTTGCAAGTGATTGGGTATCAAACGGGTGCGGCAGTTTACTGGCTAATCGCTTTTAGAACTACCTCGTGTTTATGACATCGGTCAGTCGCTGAACAGTTAATCCTTTTCATCAGGAAACTGCTCAAGCACTTCATCACGTTCGGCTTCCAAGGTTTCCCAGTTGGCCTGTTGGTACATGCGAATATTGGCCTCATCGATATTTTGCTTATCAAAAAACGTGTAAACCGGACGAAATGCGGCACGATAGAGATAGTTTAAATGTTGCTGCATCTCGGATTCACCTTTGATACGGCGGTAAATCTCAAGAATTAATTCAACATCAGTTGCTTGGCTTAAATCGGTCATTTTTTTCTCACCCCTTTTATTCAGAGCCAAATTTAATGTCATGGGCGCGTTTCCGTACAGCCGCCCTGTCCAGTATTTCCTGCCGTTGTTGCATTGTCATCTGACGCCATTGGCAGATTTCATCTAAGCTACGAAAACAGCCTAAGCAAATATTGTCATCATTTAAGCAACACATTTTGATACAAGGCGATAGGCGCTCAGAATCTGTCATTTTGCCCCGCTTATAAACCAATTCGACGCCATCAACATTATTTCCAAGGCAAGCCGCCATCAATTGCACCGTGCTCAAAAAAAGTACGGCAGCGCGAACAAAGATAAAGCACCGGGGCTCCTATATGCGGAGTATCAAGTACACGGGATTTAAGGCCACAGTGCGGACACGCATGAATTTTTCCATGAGACCTATAAATCACGACCGCAAAAACTGCCCAAATCCATAATAAATGTTTATTGAGTCCCCAATAGGCCAACAGCGGCATACCGGGAAAAACAAACAATAATGCCACGGCTAACCAGATGTTAAAGCGTTTGTTTGCGGCACTTGAAAAGGGTTTTTCCCGATAGTCCAGATTCAGGTATTTTAATTTTCTGCCATCTTCAGAGAAAAGGGCGCCTTTATAACAGTAGCCTTTTCTACGCTCTATCCAATTATCCATTATCGATTCCCCAAATTAATAGGATGCCAGCAAAAATTCGGTTATCCGTTGCTCTAGCCAATAAGTCGGCCTGAACGGGATGGCGCCGGCAATGAAGCCGACATGGCCGCCGTGCCGGGTGAATTCCAAACGCACCTGCGGCGACACTTCGCTGGCATCAGGCAGTACGTCGGTTGTCATAAAGGGATCGTCAAGTGCCTGAATCAACAGCGTGGGCACGGTAATCGCGTGCAGATATTGCCTGGAACTGGAGCGCCGGTAATAATCATGCACATCATCAAAGCCATGCAATTTGGCCACCACCCGGTCATCATATTGCCAAAACGAGCGGATATTCGACAAGTCGCCCAAAGCCCTGATTTTTTGCGCTTCTTCAATGCGCCCCAAACTGTCTAAATGGCGCAATTTGCCGTGCATATAGGTTTTTAGCTCACGCAGTAAATTGATGCGGTACAGCCTTGAAAAACCGCCGTCCAATTTTGTCGCGCAAACGCCTAACAGCAAGGGTACGGAAACGGCGGCAGCGGCAAACAAATCCAATTGCCCGCCGCGTTCGCCCAGCCACTTTAGCAGCACATTGCCGCCTAATGAAAAACCGACCGCCGCTATCGGCGTTTCGGGTTCGCGCTGGCGCAAGGTTTGGTAGAAAAACTGCACATCCCCGGTTTCGCCGGAATGGTAACAACGTGCGCTGTTATTGGATGTTCCGCTGCAACCGCGAAAATTAAGCACGGCACTGCGCAAACCCTGTTTGTGCAAGGCCGTTTGCAAGCCTTTGACATAGCCCGACTGCGAACTGCCGGTTAAGCCGTGCAACAGCATAACCAGCGGCTGTGTGCCGCTGCCGCAATAATCGATGTCGATGAAATCATGGTCGGGGGTAATTAAGCGTTCGCGGCGGTACTCAGGCGGTGTAGGCAAATGCCTTAACAACGCCGGATACAGCGTCTGCAAATGGTTGTTACTTAACCACCAGGCGGGCTTGAATGTTGTTTGGGCCGGCATCGTCACTATCCCCGTAAACAAAAAAATCGATTTAGCATTGCAAAGCGAGACAAAAATGCCGAAGTAGACCTGCCAGCTTTATAAAACCTGGAAGGCCTGCGTTCGGCAGTCCGTAGGTACTGCGGTATAAGCATGAAAATCACAGAAATTTCATGTTTTTTCGCGGACAATGATTTGGGTATGCTATTTTCGGGAATGAGCCTTAATAAAACGGGGGAGGGCAAAGGACAAGCCTCTAGCTTATTTTACAAGCCTTGTACATTCCATCCAGCACCAGCGAATTGGGGCTGACCATGCCGATAATCTTGCCGTTTTCAATGACCGGCGCCCTGACCAAATTATAATCAGCAAATAAGCGCGAACAATAACGGATGTCCATATCGGGACGCACCGAAATCACTGGTTTGCTCATGATTTCATAGACATTGACCCGATTCGGCGCCCGGTCTTTGGCCAGCACATGGCGGGCAATATCGCCGGAATTAATCATGCCGTATTCGTCATCATCATGGCGCTTATTAACAACCAGCACGGCGGTTTTTAGGGCTTTCATTTTTTTCAGGGCGTCTTCTACCGTGGCAATGCCATCAATGGTGCCGAAATCGGTTTTCATCACATCCTTAACGCGGATGACAATGCGCGGCTCAATCATATTTTTTATCCTCAAGTTCTTGGGTTAACAGTTCAACCTGATGCATGACGCCGACGGCATCTTCAACATCAATCTGGATGGCGATACCGGTGCCGGGTTTGGTGTCGAATTCTGCAACCTTAGCGATGGTTTCCAGAATGTGGCGACTGAGATGCTCCTCGACCAAAAACAGCAACATATCACGTTGGGTTTCCAGACTCAGACCGAAAAATGTTTTCGATTGTTTGGTGCCTTCGCCACGGGCATTATTGACCACGGTTGCGCCTTTGGCGCCGTTTTTACGGGCAGTGTCCAGCACTAGGTCTGTTTTATCGTCTTCGACAAAGGCAATAATTAATTTGAAATGCATAGTTTTCCTCAGGGTTTGGATGAAAGACTGTGCTTGTTAAGCCACTGCGCTATTTGCGCATAAGCCAAGACAGCGATGATAGGACATAAACTGGCAAAGGCAATCAAGCCAAAGCCATCGAGCAAGGGGTTGCGGCCGGGGACGGTAGAGGCCAAACCGAGACCCAATGCCGTCACCAGCGGCACGGTGACGGTTGATGTGGTGACACCGCCAGAATCATAGGCCAGGCCGATAATCAGCTTAGGCGAGAACAGGGTTTGCACAATAACAATGATGTAACCCACCATAATAAAATAATAAAGCTCCGTGCCGGTGACAATCCGATAAGCCCCCAAAGCAATGCCGAAAGCGACGCCGATAGAGACAGCGAGGCGCAGCCCCCAGGCACGGATAGTGCCGCCGGAAATCTGCTCGGCTTTCATCGCCACCGCCAACAACGACGGTTCTGCCAGCGTGGTGGCAAAGCCGATGCTGGCGGCAAAAATATATACCCAATAATACGCTTGCCACGCCACATGCTGTTCAGTCGGCGCTATGCCCAAGAATTCCGGCGTGGTCAGCTGGTTGGCCATCAGCGTCCCCAGCGGGAACAGCGCCATATCCAAGCCTTCCAAAAAAAAGGCGATGCCAAGCAACACATAAATAAAGCCAACCAGCATTTTTTTCGGGTGCGCCACCGGTCTGCGGATAACCAACAGCTGAAAGCCGATAATAATCGCGGCAATCGGCAGAATATCCCGGCAGGTATCGAGCAATATCAACGCAAAATGATTCATCCACTCAATCATATAAGCATCCCGTAAGCCATCACAAAAACAATAGGCATTAATGAGGCAAAGGCGATCAGGCCAAAGCCATCAGTCATCGGATTGCGGCCTTTAATGGCAGTAGCCAAGCCCACACCCAGCGCAGTCACCAGCGGAACGGTAATGGTCGAGGTGGTGACGCCGCCGGAATCGTAAGCGATGCCGATAATTTCAGGCGGCGCAAACGGCGTCATCGCTATCACGCCGCAATAACCGCCGATAATCAGGTAATACAAGGGCCAGCCCCGGATAATCCGTAAAACCCCGACCAAAATGGCAAAACCGACTGACAGCGCGACAGTAAGCCGCAGACCCAAAGCATAATTGTTAATTGCCTCATTGCCCGGTTCGATAATATCGGCTTTGGCGGCAATATTGGCGGCTTCCTGGGCGACGGCGATCAGCGCCGGTTCGGCGACCGTGGTGCCAAAGCCCAAACAAAAAGCAAACGTCAACAACCAGAACAAACTGCCTTTGCGGGCAAAGGCATAAGCCATTGATTCGCCAATCGGGAACAGGCTTTGTTCAAGCCCCTGAACAAATAGGGTCAGGCCAAGCACAACAAAAAAAGACCCCGCGATTAAATTGCCGACATCGGGAATAGGCTGCCGGATCACCAACACCTGAAAGACTAAAACCACGGCAAGAATAGGCGCCAAGTCCAAAAAGCTGCTGAATAGCTGTTTAATAAAAGCGTTTTTTATCATCCAAACTCCTATCTGGTCTTGTTAATCGATGGTCATTATTGCCGTAAAAACGGGATGGCAAAAAGCCTTTAATGTCGCCTAACCGGGACGGCAATATAACAGATGGCATTAAATCTTGGCTATTCCGTATTTTGCAAAGTAGCCATTACAGGTAGGCGCAGCGGATTAAAAAGAGACATCGATATGATTTAACATCAAGGGGAAGGTTCATGCCAGTGGGTGGCTTTGCCATTTGTGTGCATTCCGCCCTGAACGGCGAGTTTTTCGCCACTTGGTGCTAGAATTAGCCCCCGTCCTTAATTCAGCATTTGCAGGTGAACCGTGTTAGACCAAGACAGACTATTTACCCGGCTGGATGTCGCTTTTGCCGGTTTTTTGGGCAGGCGTACCGCTTTCGGGCCGACACAAAAACAGGCGTTTGAACAGGTGCTGATGATCCTGTCTTACGAGCAAAATCAGGGCCACAACTGCATTGCAATCAACAATGACGAGAAGGCATTATTACTGGACTCCGGGCTGGTCGACTGTATTTCAACAAAACATGCCGAGCCTTTGCCGCTGGTAATCGAGCAGAACCGGCTGTATCTGCACCGTTACTGGCATTATGAACAGCGGTTGGCGCTACAGATTAAGGCCATGGTCCAGGCCAAGCCGCCGCAGGCAGCACCCGACACCCTGCTGGACACTTATTTTGCCAAAGATAAAGATAGTGGCGGTATCGACGATCAGCGCGAGGCGGCGAAAATGGCGGTGCGGCAGTCGTTTTGCATCATTACCGGCGGCCCCGGGACCGGCAAAACGTTCACTGTGGTTAAGATTTTAGCGTTGTTGCAGGAACTGGCGGAACAGCCATTGCATATCGCGTTGGCGGCGCCGACCGGCAAGGCGGCAATGCGGTTGCAGGAATCGATAGGCTCTAGCAAGGCGAAGCTGCCGTGTCCGGAGGCCATCAAAAATCGTATTCCGGAAACCGTCAGCACCTTGCACCGTTTGTTGGGCGCGATGCCGCCGTCGCCGTATTTCCGGCATCATGCCGACAAACCGCTGGTTTACGATCTGGTTGTCGTTGACGAAGCATCAATGGTCGATTTGGCTTTGATGGGCAAGTTGCTGGATGCGCTAAAACCCGGTGCGCGTTTGATCCTGCTGGGCGACAAGGATCAGCTGGCGTCGGTTGAATCGGGCGCGGTATTGGCCGATTTGGCCAGTGCCGGAGCCTTGCAAAACAATGTTTACAGCTTAAAAAAATCGCACCGCTTCGGCGGCGCGATAAAACAGCTGGCTGACGCCGTGAATGGTCAAGACAATGCCCTGGCCTGGCAAATTTTAACCGACGGCAACGATGAGGCCGTGCAATGCCTCAGCGGTGATCTAATCGATTACATAGCCGCGCAGCAAGCCGGGTATTTAACGTTGATTAAGAAAGATGCCGAATTCAAGCAAGTTTTTCAGGCCTTCAACTGCTTTCAGGTGCTGTGTTCCAACCGGCAGGGAAAAAATAGCGTCGCCGACATTAACTATCGGGTCGAGCAAAAACTGGCCGCACAAAAGCGCATCAATTTATCCGGTTTATGGTATCCGGGGCGGCCTATTATTGTCACGCAAAATAATCCGGCGTTGCACCTTTATAACGGTGATATTGGCATTTGCATGAAAGATAATATCGATTCGATAGGAAGGCTGATGGTGTATTTCCAGCGCCCCGACGGCAGCGTCAAAAAATACCTGCCCGCACGCGTACCGCCTTGTGAAACCGTTTTTGCGATGACCATACACAAAAGCCAGGGCTCCGAATTTGAGGAAGTGCTGGTTGCGTTGCCCGAAGCCATTAACCCGGTGCTGACTAAAGAATTGCTGTACACCGCGATTACCCGTGCCAAAAAAAGCCTGAAACTGGTTGCCGATGAAGCCGTATTTAGCGCGGCTGTTCAGCAAAAAATCGAGCGCATTACCGGCTTGGTTGATAAATTTGCCGTGTCTGACTGAGAAGAATTCGGGGCGGGTTTTTACTGCTTAATGAAGCAAGAGGCCATGCTAGATAGCTTGAAATATATTTAAATGTATTTGATAATGTAACTTATGAATATATATAGACCCCATGTGAATATATATAGACCCCATGAATTTGGCAAGCTGATAGGAAAATCCACCCATACCTTACAA
>JBLRXA010000145.1:0-8902 GCA_047920955.1 Methylobacter sp.
GGGTCTGCATCCCCTTCACAATCCGCGCCCAAGAAAGCCACTTCGCTTCGCTCGTTGCGGGCGCTCCTTTCGGCCTGAAGGCCGAGGTCTAAAACCAGCCTGCCTGCCGGCAGGAAAGGAAGATTGATCAACTCAAATACTTGATAATTTCCAAAATATTGGCATCGCCATGCCGGGTGTAAGTGACTGAATCCATCAAGGTACGGATTAAAAACAAGCCCATGCCGCCCTCTTGCGGATGATCCAAATCCGGCAGCGGCAAGGCTTCCAGATCGAAGCCTTGCCCGTGATCGTAGACCTTGATATTCAGCTCGCTTTCCTGAATATGGATGGCTATTTTAACGGTATCTTTCGGGTTGTTATGATTGGCGTGTTTGATAGCATTGACTGTCGCTTCCGTCAACACCAAATTCAAATGATAGGCCAACGCCTCGCGGTCACCGGAAAATTCATCCAGTTTTTTCGCTATATGCTCGCCGATGCTCCCGATCAAATCCAGATATTTGGTCTGCGTCGGGATGATTACCTCTACCTGAATGATCGAATTACACATACCTAAGCCCCTACGTTTCGTCGTCAAAAACCTCAGTTAAATCAACATAAATCTCGAAAACCCTATTTAACCGGGTCAGCTCGAACATTGACAATACCTGCCGCTGCATATTAGTGATGACCAGCTTGCCCGATCTGGCGGCGGCATTTTTATAACCGGACAGCAACGCGCCCAAACCGGAGCTATCAATAAAACGCACCTGTTCCAGCTGAATGACAATATTAACTTCACCCCGCTCTATCAAATGCAAAATAGTTTCTTTTAAGTCATTTGAATTATGCGCATCTATCCTTTCTTCGCGAATAAAAAGGACGCTGTAACCTTTTATTGTTTCCAGATCAAAAATCATAGTTCTTTTACATGTCAGTTTAAGGTAAATCCCACTGTCCAATCATAGCACAAGGCGAAAGGCTAAAAATGGCAGTACAAACTATTTTCAGCCTTTGTCAAGCGACAGCCCTGGCTCTTCATTTTTTATCAAATGAATATCCCGTTGCGGAAAAGGAATCACTATCTTATGCGCACGCAAGGCTTTTTCAAGGCGAATATGCAAATCATGCGCAACCGGCAAGCGATTGGACAATTCACTGACAAAAATGCGGATCGAAAAGTCCAACGAACTGTCGCCAAAACCCACCATCAATACACTCGGTGCCGGTTCTGCCAGCACCAGCGGCGTTGAGCGCACCGTCTCATCCATCACCTTATACGCCAGTTCAAGATCGGAACCGTAGGCAATGCCGACAGGAATGACCACACGCGTAACCGCATCGGACAAAGTCCAGTTCACCAACTGGCTGGTAATAAAGGTTTTATTCGGCACAATCAGCTCTTTTTGGTCCCAGTCTATCAGCGTCGTCGCACGCATGTGAATGCGGCTGACTTTGCCGCTGACGTCGCCAATAGTGACGGTATCGCCAACCCGTATCGGACGTTCAAACAGCAGGATGATGCCTGAGACCATATTGGCGAAAATTTCTTGCAAACCAAAACCCAAACCGACACTGAGCGCCGCCACCAGCCACTGCACCTGCGACCAACTGCCGCCAAGCTCATTGGCGAAGCTGATAAAACCAATGGTAAATAACACATATTTAGCTAGCTGATTCACCGCATAACGCCCGCCCGGCTCTATCGACGAATGCCTAAATACCAACAGTTCCATGACGCCGGAAAAATTGCGTATCGAAACCACGGTGATAAATACATATAACCCGGCCAACAACAGATTGGTTAGGGTAATCGGCTGGTAAACCTCCTGGTTATCAACATTGACCAAATGCTGCCAAAGTTCGATATGATCCAAAAACGAAAAGGCTGGCAGCATGTCTTTCCAGATCATCCAAAAACCGACAACCAAGGCAAAACCGATAAAGACATTGAGCAAGGTCAGGGTTTGAGCATTGATTTTAGGAATGTCAATTTGCTGTTCATCGACAGGCAACACCGGATCCTCCGACCCTGCCTGCTGTTTTTCAGCCAAGGCCGCTTTACGCTTTTGCCGCGCATTCTTTATCGCCAACTGCCGACTGACCAGCGTCAACCAGCGGAAAACCATGGCATGAATGATAATGCTCAAAAAGATTAAGCGCAGCGTAATGACTAATTGTTGCTGTAATTCCAGCGCACTCAAATAATAACCGGCAACGGAAAAACCGATAATAACAACAGGGATAAGAATGACTAATGGATACCAGACATAACGTAATCTGACCACCCATTCATGCGGATTCTTATTGATATAATCCTGCAATAAGCCCCCGCTCGGTTTTAATATCTGACTGGCAAATACAGCCATAGCCAACATGATAATAATTAATGCCAAACGCCCTAAACTATCGCTATGCGCGGAAAATTTCGATGCGCCGGTACAACTGATAATAAAGACGCCCGGCACCGCAATAAAGCGTATCCAGGCAATATGCTTGCGCAATAAAATGACGGTACTTTCTTTCCATTGGAAATGTTTCCGGCCAATACCGTCCAAGGCAAACAGGCGATAAAAAAACCGCAAAAAGAATAAAGGCAGGGCCGCTCCATATAAACCCTCGCCAATGGCTTTACTAAACTCGTCAACATGGATAATGCCCGAACTTAACAGCCAACCCAGATATTTAATCAGTAACGGCAACGGCATCACCAGCATCAGCGTATAAACCAATGCCCTTAACGTATAATAAAAATTGTCGATATAGATTTTCTCGACATAACCGGCTATTGCTTTTAATTGCTGCTTCGCCCAATTCCTACAAAGATGCAAAGCGACAAAACAGAGTATCGCAATAAAGTTTAAAAACAGATTATGCGATAAGACCTTGGTTGTATCTTTGATTAAAGCCATCCAATTGAACGGGGATAACAGCCATTTCACCGAATGGTATAAGTCGGCAATATAGCTTATGCCAATAGGTTCGGAACTGGGCACCCATAACAAACGTTCGTCCAGATAAACCGCAAATTTATGCGCCTGAACCGCCATTTGTTGCCGGGCAAAATCAAAATCGCCCAAAGTCCGCAAATAAGTGGCATAAGCGACCGCCAGTTTATTGAGCAATTCCTTTTGGCTATTAAGCAGTATCCGCAACTCCGCCTGTATCATCATGCGTTTATTGGCGGGCAACTCCGGATCGACCTGTTCGTCCATCATTTCTTTCAAGCGGGCATCGATATCCACCAGCCGTTTCAGTTTGTCCTCAACCCTAAATTGCTCAAGGCTGGTCAACGCCGTTTCATTCTGGATAGCCTCCGACTGCAAACCGAATTCATCCTTGATTGACAGATTACGCCTTTGTTCGCGTAAAATTTTGCCCAACGCCGGGCTTAACCCCGCCAGGCTGATTTTCCGTTCGGCACTTTTAAAATCGCTCTCGATTTCACCGGACTGCGTTTCGACCCTGGCTTTTTGTTCGCCGTACTGCCCTATTTTGGCGGTAATATCTTGTAAAGCAAGGCTATATTGGATATTTTCCCGCGTATATGCCTGGATAAGGGCATGCTTGCCGGAAAGCTCTTTTTCCGCCTGGCTGAGCGCATCGTGCATCTCTTTCGCCTCTTGCTGGCGCAATTCAAAGCTCAGGTTTTCTATCGCGGTAACAACAGGCCCTAAAGCGTTCTTTTCAATATCCAACAACTGAAGCCTGACTTTAAGCAGTTCGACCCTAGCCGGATTGCTGATAGCTTCAACGTCGAGCATTTTCAGTTCGCTAATGCGCGAATCAACCAGCGTTTTCAGCTGTGCCTGCCGGGCTTCAAATTCCAGTTTGATGTCCGATTTGACAAGGGGGGCTTCAAGTTTTTTCTGCGCGGCTTCCATGTCCAGCCGCGCCGACATCATGGCTTCGCGGATCAGCTGCGGGCGGCTGCCCTGCTGTGCAAGCTCGGTTTCAAGTTTTTTGATCTGCTCATCAAGCGCACTGATTTTGCCTTTCTCAAGAATAAGCCGCTGTTCAAGCTCCTCAACCGGTATCCGGCTAAAATCTTCCGGTTTTTGCTTGGACACCCTTGACAGGACTTGCTCGATTTCTTTTTGCAATTTTTTAGTTTGTTCCGGCGCCTGTTTGAGAGCGGCTTTAAAAGCGGCAGCCTGCGCCTGGAACCTTTCTATATTGACTAAATTATCTTCCGCTGCCTGATAAATGGACAGCAACTTGGATTTTGTTATCTCGTCAATGCCTTCACGGCTATTAATCGCATCGATTTTAGCTTTCAAGGTATCTTTATTGATAACAAAACTTGCGCTACCCTGTCCGGCATCCAAGTCCGTATCTTTTGCCCAGCCGCCGACTGGGTTTAGACTAATGACAACTAATAACATCAGCAAGGTATAAACATTAGCCGGGACGGGAAATGATTTAATGGTTTTCATAGAGTATGGTGGGTACAACTTATAACGGGGAAATAGCTCTATATTAGATAAAAGGCGATTTGTTATTAGTCGCCCTCTGTCTTTTGTAGGATTTGTTTAACCGTAAGCGTACAGCAACGGCGTAATCATTCAGCCCCCAGCAATTATCGTTCCCACGCTCTGCGTGGGAATGCCGGAATACCGCTCCAGCGGTACGAGACGCTGCTGGAGTGTGGGAACGATAGTGGAATGTGAATAGTTACAATAATAGGTCTTTATACTTGCAATTCTTTCTTAAGCAAAATATAAAGTTTGGTGGTAACAATTTCATTTTTATACAGCTCCAGCAAGGTATTATTTTGTACATCATGCAACAAATTTTTCGCCGCCCGCTGATTTAAATGATCCAATAAAGCCTGATTAGAAATAATTTCTTTTTTCATGTGCGATTCGGTTTTTGCCAGCAAATTCTGATAAACCGAATAAATGTTTTTTATCGCCTGTTCGTCGCTAAAAATATCGATTAAATGCGATTTTTCGAGGTCTGTGAGTTCCTGAATAACCTTGTTGATCAATTTATATTGGGCGCGATAGTATAGATAGACTTCTTCCGGGTCGACCGGTTTGGGCGGCAAAGAAAATAATTTACGCAGCATATTAGTCAGGCGAATATGTAAAGGCTCAATAAAATACTCCTCCGGGGCAAATTGCTGCTGTTTCTCCTGTTTGACCCGTGCAATTTGCATCTCCAGGGTATTGAGTATCTTTTTGTAACCGACCTCATTGATTTCACCGCGCCGGAATATTTCTTTCAACTCGGTTTTCTCAAGGCTTAGGGCAAATAAACTGAGCATGTCCTCAATCACACGCTCGGAACCGGTCATTTTCGACTCGGATTCAATATGCTGCTGGTCAAGCAAGCTACGGTAATAGTCGGACAAATCCTGATGCTGATCGGTACTGATTTGTTTATATTTAAGCAGTTCATCCAGCTTTTTTAGTATGTCATGATAAATAAGCGCCTTACTTTTGCAATAGCCAAGTTCTTCTTGATCGGACAACGCATCGATTTTTAATTTTCGGATGATGATGCCGATTGTGGTGGCTTTAATCAATAATGTGAAATAAATACAGCCGATGGTCAGTGCGGTGATAAAGTCTTTAATCGAATAACTGGCGGTCCAGGCCGGCAAGGTCATATCGTCTGGAATCAACAGCACCATCACAATAGCCAAAGCCCCGCGCAAACTGCCCCAGGACAATAACTGCTGCCAACTTTGCGGTATTTCTTCTTCCAGTTTAAAGGTATTAATAATGGAAACCGAGGCATAAACAGACACGGCACGGGCAACGGCAACAACCAGGATAATTGCCAGTATTGGCAAAATGGCGACAGTCAGCTCGATTGACAAGTTAGCGAACATTAAACCCATCAGGATAAAGACCAGTGAGTTGGCTACAAAAGCAAAATAACTCCAGAACTTTTCCATATAGTCCTCAACGCCATGGGACATTTTAAAACGTCCGTAATTACCCATGACCATGGAGGAAATCAGTGTTGATATAATCGACGACAAATGAATGTGGTGGCCGAAAACAACCAAATGTTCCGAAATCAATTCGGTCAATATAAAGGTGAAATGCGCGACCAATAAGGTTAGGGTAATTTCCAAATGCTCGTTACCTTTAACCAATTGAATGAGTTTTGAAAACATGAAGCCCATCAATAGACCGAAAATAATACCGCCCAACAGGGCGGTAATGAACGAAAAGATACCCTCAAGGACAGTTGGGTAACCGGTATAACCGTGAATGAATATATCAAGGAATACCATAAATAATGCGAATGACGTGGCATCGTTAAAAAGCGTTTCACCTTCGAATATCAGGGTCAAACGATGCGGCGCACCATATTCCTTGAATAAGGATAATACCGCGACCGGATCGGTCGATGAAATAATGGCGCCAAACAGCAAGGTGACCAATAACGGGACAGCCAAACCCATTAACTGAAACGCCCATTGGCCGACAAAACCGATAAATACAACGGATATTAACAAACCCAAAACAGCCAGTATGCCCATGGAATACTTGTTTTTTTTGACATCGCGAAAGTTCATGTTGTAAGCCGATTCAAAAATAAGGATAGGCAAGAACACAAAAAACAGCGATTCGGGCGTTAGTTGAAAGCTACTGATAAAAGACAGTGTCTCGATTTGTGACAGCGGAACTAATAACGAGCCGACAATAACCAATAATACCGTGTAAGGCAGACGTATTTTGGCCGCTAATAAGTTGACCCCTAATGCTATAAACATTAAGGTAAAAATAGATAAAAATACATCAAGATTCATTTATGCCTCACGAAAATGGACTCGGTCAGGAAGGGTTTAATTTAACCGGTGTATTGTATAGAAACGGCGCTGTTATGCCTATCAGGCCGTCCTTATCCTGCTACGAGAAAATTTGAAAAATCTTCCCTGCCCCTCTTTTTCAAAAAGGGGCACTAAAAATTTAAGGCTACCAACTTAAGGCGGGACAGCTCTAGTTAAGCCTTGCCTCTTGTCGCCCAATTTAAATAATAATTTTTTCGCCGACGCTGGGAATATGCGCGTCCCATCCCGTGCGCTTAAAACAGGTCTGCAAGGATAAGGCCGCGGTTTTTTCGCCATGCACCAAATAAAGGCGGAGATTGGGCTCTTTAAAATGATGCGCCCATTGCAGTAACTGGCTTTGATCGGCATGGGCGCTTAACGCGCCCAAGGTATGCACTTTAGCGGCAACATTGACCTCCACCCCCAAAATTTTCAGGCGCGATTTTTTACCGTCGACAATCGCCCTGCCCAGGGTGCCTTCGGCCTGAAAGCCTGCAATGATGATGTGGGCATTGCGCCGCCACAAATTATATTTAAGGTGATGCCGGATGCGGCCACCGGTGCACATGCCGCTACCGGCAATAATGATGGCGCCGCCAGCAATACGGTTGACCGCCATCGACTCTTCGGCGGTCTTTGAATAAACCAGTCCAGGCAACCAGGCTTGCCAACCTTGAGGCGCCACTTTGGTGAATTCGGGGTCGTCAATGTTGAATAAATGGATATTGTCCGCGTAGATGTTACTGGCGTTAATCGCCATCGGGCTGTCCAGATAAATCTGTTGCTGCGGCACCCCGCCCTGACGCTGAAGTTTACCGAGCCAATAAATCAAATCTTGGGTTCGGCCAACGGCAAAAGCCGGGATGATGACATTGCCGCCGCTATTGGCCGCTTCCGCCAAGGTTTCGCGCAATTCCTGCAGGGTGTTGTCCAAGGGCTTATGGTCGCGGTCACCGTAGGTTGATTCAAGCAGCAAAACATCGGCTTCGGTCAACACAGTCGGGTCGCGCAATAAAGGCGAATGCGGGTTGCCCAAATCGCCGGAAAAAACCAGCGTTTTGGTGTTACCGTTATCCTGAATGCGCAAACGCACGATGGAAGAGCCCAATATATGCCCGGCCTCATGGAAAGAAACGCTCAACCCCGGCAATATCGGGGTTTCCGCGCCGTAGGCTATGGGTTTTCGTAGCGCCAGCAAGGCTTCGACATCGGCGACACTGTATAAAGGTTCGAGTAAGGATTTGCCAGCGCGCTCGCGGCGCTTGTTTTCCCATTCGGTATCGCGTAATTGCAAATGCGCGGCATCCATCAGCATCAACTCAAGCAACGGAAAGCTGGCCTCGGTCAAAAATACTGCGCCTTTAAAGCCGTCTTTAAGCAATTTGGGCAAACGTCCGCAATGGTCAAGATGGGCGTGCGACAAGACCACGGCATCAATGCTGGCTGGATCAAACGGAAAGGCGGCTGCATTTTGTTTTTCTGTTTCTTTTGAGCCCTGAAACAGGCCGCAATCAAGCAATATGCGCCAAGATCCGGTTTCCAGCAAATAACAGGAACCGGTCACTTGACCGGTGGCGCCTAAAAAAGTGAGGCTTGTCATGGCATTACCTTTATGGTGTATGGGAATGAATGTTAGGGTCGGGTATTGCCTACAACAAATAACTATCTGCAAGCGTCGTCAAAATTTCCTCGAACAATAGAGTTAATGTTAAAATCGCGACACCCTACCGCTATAGCGTGGCAAGACCTAAAACAGAATACGAATCAATCCATTTCGGCTCATTCGCATTCGGTTTGTTCCAGCCGCCGAGCCACCTGAGTTAACGTATTATCGTCATGCAACGGCAAAAAACCAATCTCAAGAACTTTTTCAGAGAAGACATAAATTGAAAGAAAACATACGACACAGCACCTTCCGATTGCTGCTATTTCCTTTCCTGGGCCTATTGTTAAGTCTCCCTGCCCAGCCCTTGTTTGCTGAAGAAATTATCAGCCAGGAACCCGGCATTGTTCAGGAAATCAGCACTATTATTGCAGCAAAACAGCATCCTTACCTGATGCTGCCCAATTTTACCAACCGCACCGATGATCTTGAGGCGTTGTATGCGGCATCAAACCACCAATTGCTGT
>JBLRXA010000146.1:0-8870 GCA_047920955.1 Methylobacter sp.
AAAGCAACCCGGAACTGGAGAAAAAATTCGACTCCAACATCTTCCCCGGCATTCAGGGCGGCCCGTTGATGCACGTCATTGCCGCCAAAGCCGTCGCTTTTAAAGAAGCCATGCAACCGGAGTTCCGCGCTTATCAGCAACAAGTGATTCTTAACGCCCAAGCCATGGCCGCCGTGTTTATGAAACGCGGTTTCGACGTGGTTTCCGGCGGCACCGACGACCATTTGATGCTGGTTTCCTTGATCGCCAAAGGCATCACCGGCAAAGCGGCCGATGCAGCCTTGGGCAAAGCGCACATCACCGTCAACAAAAACGCCGTGCCGAATGACCCGCAATCGCCTTTCGTCACCAGCGGCATCCGTGTCGGCACCCCGGCGCCCACCACGCGAGGTTTCAAAGAAGCGGAAATGATTGATATTGCCCACATGATGTGCGACGTGATGGAAAATATAGACGACGACAGTGTCATTGCCACAGTACGCGATAAAGTCAGCAACCTTTGCGCACGGTTTCCGGTCTATAGTTAAACGGGTTACATAAACTTACTTCAATTCATAGCCGATGAATTTACTGTTCTGGAATACAAATAGAAAACAGCTATCTGGCGAAATCAAATCACTATGTGATTGTTACGATGTGGATGTTTTGATCCTGGCAGAAAATCAAATTAAGGATGCAGAGCTTTTACCCATCCTAAATGAAAACAATGATAGAACTTTTATTGCTCCCTATGATCTGTCAAAGAAAATATCGTTTTATACACGAATACATGATTTTGAGCTGGTACATGATGATAATTGGGGTTCTATCAGAAAGTTGGTGCATCCACTCGGAATTGAAATTTTGCTGGTTGCTGTCCATATCCAAAGTAAACTTCATGCTGATGAAAAAGAACAAGCTTTTATTTCGGCCAGAATTGCGAGAGAAATAGATAGGCGTGAACAAGAACAGGGGCATACCCGAACTATTGTTATTGGTGATTTTAATATGAATCCTTTTGAAGCAGGACTTGTCTGTGCCGATGGCTTTCATGGTGTAATGGACAAGCATATTGCCTTGAAACAATATAGAACCGTATCGGGAGAAAAAAAGAAGTATTTTTATAACCCTATGTGGAGCAGATTAGGTGATGATTCTGAAGGTCGTGCAGGGACTTATTATTACAAGAAATCAAGGATAATTGATTATTTTTGGAATACACTTGATCAGGTTTTGCTACGTCCATCCTTATTATCTTGCTTTACTCAACATAATTTGAAAGTAATCGACAAAATTGATGAAGTGAGCTTAATAAAAAACGGCACAATATCAAATCAATTTTCAGATCATTTGCCTTTAATGGTCAAGTTAACAATGTCACAATTCTCAGGAGATAAATAAATGACTATTTTAGATGCGTTTTTTGATGACGTTATTGAAGAAAATCTGGTAAAACCACCTGTTGCCGTTTTAAAAGAACTGGCACTAGGATTGGAAAAAAGAACGGCTGGACTGTTGATAGGTGAAGTAGCTCAAGACAATTTGAATTCTAAATTCCATCTACGATTTTATATTAAAGCACCTTCTTTGAATAATTACAGATACAACGTATTTGAAATAGAACATGATCTTAGTTTTTATCCTTTACGTATTAAAGCCACAGATGATGATATTTTTAAATCAACTTCTAACGCATTGTCGGACTTTGATGGTTTTGGCGGATTTGAAGAATATCTGTATATAAATATAAAAGATCAGCAAGAATTGGAAGAAATTCTAAAAAAAATCTTTTCGTCATCTCAAGTCAAAAGAGTGATAAATGGCTTATTAGCGCAAGTCAAATCGACAAACTAAATTAGATAGAGCGCATTCCAATCATTTTACTAACTGATGACACGCAACGCCCCTTAGCCTTTCACTCCATAAATTTGAACGGAGGCATGATGACACATTCCATTCAAGAAATAACCGCAAAAATCAATGCGCTCCCTGAGCCTATGCAGCAAGAAGTGTTCGATTTTATTGAGTTTATGCAGATTAAGGTTACTCGCCAAACATTGCCGTCCAAAGATAAACCAACAAAAAAACGCCGCACCCCTCCCCCGCAATTTGCAGGGCAAGTAAAAGAGTTGGGCGATGTAATGTCTACTGTTTCGGCGGCAGACTGGGGGCAAATTAAATGATTGTGCTGGATACGCATATCTGGCACTGGTGGGTTAATCAAATATCTGGAAAATTGTCGCCGGAAATTATTGCGTTAATCGAAGAAGCTGACGAAGTGAGTGTCTCAGCTATTTCATGTTTTGAAATGGCTTGGTTAGTACCCCACGGACGAATCGATTTAAATATGCCCTTTGAGCACTGGTTTAGCCAAATAGAACACAGCACAGATATTCAAATTTTACCTGTAACGGCTCAAATCGGCATCCAGGCAGTTGCTTTGCCTGAGCATCACAAAGACCCGCAAGATAGAATTATTATAGCGACAGCACTGCTGTATGATGCGCGCTTACTCAGTTTCGATGCCTACCGTGAATTAGATGGACGCTTGCTTGGTCATAATTAACCTCCCCTTTACCCCAAAGATTTGAACAGAGACAAATTAATGACACCTTCCATTCAAGAAATAACCGCAAAAATCAGCACACTCCCTGAACCTATGCAGCAAGAAGTATTCGATTTTATTGAGCTCATGCACGTCAAAGCCGTCCGAGTGGCAATGTTGTCCAAACAAAATCCCGCTTTGTTAAGCGAACAAGCCTTAGCAGCCGACTGGAATAGGCCTGAAGAGAATGATGCATGGGTGAGTTACTAAAAATAGCCCCACTTAACGATGCGTCATCTGAAAAGTAATAAGCGCCATCTGCAAATACTAAAAGATAACCAATAGCCAAAATTCAACTAACTCCTTTTTTGAAAATTAAACATGTCAGACATAGAAATCGCCCAACAAGCCCAGATGAAGCCGATCATCGGCCTGATGAAAGAACACTACGGCATCGACGCCGAACACCTTGACCCTTACGGCCATTACAAAGCCAAAATGTCGCTGGAATATGTAAACAGCCTAACCGGCCAAAAAGACGGCAAGCTGATTCTGGTGACTGCCATCAGCCCGACGCCAGCCGGCGAAGGCAAGACCACAACCACCGTAGGCTTGGGCGATGCGCTGAACCGCATCGGCAAAAAGACTATGATTTGCTTACGCGAACCGTCATTAGGCCCGTGCTTTGGTGTCAAAGGCGGCGCGGCAGGCGGAGGCTACTCGCAAGTGGTGCCAATGGAAGACATCAACCTGCATTTTACCGGCGATTTTCACGCTATCGGCGTGGCACATAATCTGCTGTCGGCGTTGATCGACAATCACATCAACCACGGTAATGACTTAGACATTGACCCACGACGCATCCAATGGAAACGCGTGGTCGATATGAACGACCGTGCCCTGCGCAGCATCGTGGTCGGCATGGGCGGCGCGGCCAACGGCTATTTGCGTGAAGACGGTTACGACATCGTGGTCGCTTCCGAAGTCATGGCGATTTTATGCCTTGCAACCAGCCGGGCCGACCTTAAAGAACGCCTCGGCCGCATCGTCATCGGCTATAAATCCGACCGGGTCACACCGGTTTATGCCCGCGACCTCAATGCAGAAGGCTCGATGGCAGCTTTATTAAAAGATGCGATTAAACCCAATCTGGTGCAAACGCTGGAAAACAATATCGCCATTATCCACGGCGGCCCCTTCGCCAATATCGCCCACGGCTGCAACACGGTAACGGCGACCAAAACCGCGCTGAAACTGGCCGATTATGCAGTGACCGAAGCGGGTTTTGGGGCTGATTTGGGCGCGGAAAAATTTATCGATATCAAATGCCGCATGGCCGGGATCAAACCTGCTGCAGTAGTGTTAGTGGCAACGGTCAGGGCGCTTAAATTCCACGGCGGCGTGATCAAAGAAGACTTAAATCAGGAAAATCTCGCCGCACTGGAACAAGGCTTTGTCAATCTGGAACGTCATTACCATAATATTACCCAGCATTACGGCCTGCCCTGCGTGGTCTGCGTCAATCATTTCACCCTTGATACCGAGGCTGAAATTACCCTGCTCCAACAAAAATGCACTACCTTGGGCGCAACCTGCGTGGTGTCAAAACATTGGGCCGAAGGCGGCGCAGGTGCTGTGGAACTGGCCGAAGTAGTCAGCGCCATTGTCGATAACCGGGAACCCGAATTTAACTACGTCTACGATGAATCCTTAAGCCTCTGGGAAAAAATTGAGACCATCGCCACCAAGTTATACGGCGCAGGCAGCGTCAGCGCCAGCGCCAAAATCAAAGCCCAGCTGGCCGCCTGGGATGCCGATTACGGCACGTTCCCGGTTTGCATGGCAAAAACCCAAATGTCGTTTTCTACCAACCCGAACGCTAAAGGTGCGCCGTCCGGCCATATCGTGGAAATCAAGGATGTTCGGCTAGCCAATGGCGCAGGCTTTATTGTCGCCATTGCCGGTGATATGATGACCATGCCCGGCTTACCCAAGGTGCCTGCTGCGGAAAGAATCGATATTGACAATAACGGCAAAATCACCGGATTATTTTAACCACAAAGGGGGTTAACGATACGGCTCCTCCTTTTTTATCCCAAGGTAACAACATGACAGATCAAAAATTTCGACTCGTGACACGCAGTGATTTTGACGGCTTAATCTGCGCTGTTTTATTAAAAGAACTGGACTTGATTGACGACATCAAATTCGTCCATCCCAAAGACATGCAAGACGGCATTATCGACATCAACGACCGCGACATCACCACCAACCTGCCCTACGTCAAAGGCGTCCACTTGGCGTTCGACCACCATTTAAGCGAAACCATCCGCAACGAAAAAGCCGAAAACCACATCATCGACCCCGATGCCCCATCGGCTGCGCGTGTGGTTTATGACTACTACGGCGGCGCAGGCCGCTTTCCTGCGAGCTGGAACGAAATGATGGCGGCGGTCGATAAAGGCGATGCCGCGCAGTTCAATCGGGAAGAAATCTTGAATCCGAAAGGCTGGGTATTAATGAACTTCCTGATGGATGCGCGCACCGGTTTGGGGCGGTTCCGCGACTTTACCGTATCCAATTATCAATTGATGATGAATTTGATCGATTACTGCAAAAATCACACGATTGATGACATCCTGCAACTTCCCGATGTTGAGGAGCGGGTCAAACTGTTTAAAGAACACGAAGCGGCGGCCAAAGAACAAATCCAACGTTGTTCCACGGTACACAACAATTTAGTGGTCTTGGATTTGCGCAAGGAAGAAACCATCTACGCCGTCAACCGCTTCATGATTTACGCGCTGTATCCCGACTGCAATATCTCCATCCATGTCATGTGGGGCGTTAAACAGCAAAACACCGTGTTCGCAATCGGCAAATCTATTTTAAACCGCACCTCAAACACCAATGTCGGCGAACTCTGCCTAAGCTATAACGGCGGCGGACATTTGAACGCCGGCACTTGCCAGGTTACCAATGAGGACAGCGAACTGCATTTAAAAGCGATTATTACAAAAATTAACCAAGACGGTTGAATTAGCATCCGCAGCCATTGAGCGGCCAAGGCGTTACCTATGCGCCTTGGCGCACGGCTTACCCACAAAAATTCCATGTTTTTGCGTGGCTTTCACGGACTATCATTTATCATTAGGGCAGGCTCTTTTCAGGCAATCATACCGGCAGTACCGCGAAGGCGTCCAAATCTTCAACGGCCGCTGCTGTGCGGCGGATCAGCTCAAGATTGCTGTCCAAATTCATCATGCCGCCGACCGCCAGCGTGACGGTCATGGCCTCCAAAGCATAAACAAGATGAGCCCGGTAGCGTTGCATCAAATAACCCGCATCAACATCAGTCACGCCGTTATCCGCCAGTGTTTTGGCATAGTTGGCCAGTAACCCCACTTCATGCAAGCGCCGCATTTCGGGACTCAGCGCGGTAGCCAGAAAATAAGCCACATCGCTGATGCCTTCGCCGATACGGACTAACTGCCAATCCAAAAAACCGACTTTGGATTGGCTCTTGTTCCAGAACAAATTGCCGGGGTGGCAATCGTGATGGACTAGCGTTTTTGGTGCATCGGAAAAAAAACGCATCACTGCGCGCCGGTTGCGGGCGTAATGGATGGCTGGCGCATGGAGCGCTATCGGTACCGCCGCCCCTGCCATGCGCAAGCCACGTTTCATTAGGGGTACGGCTAAAGCAGTACCCAAAGAATCTTCCATGCGCCTGACCGGCCCGCCCAGCCAACGATAATGCGAGGCCAGACGCTCATTATTCCAAAAACGCGCATGACTGCAAGCCAGCTGCTCGACCACTAATGCCGCTTGCGCCGGTGTCAGCATATCGCTGGCTGTGCTGGGAATGTCATCGAATTGCGCCACATCGGCCAGCACCAAAGTTGAACCGTAACCTAATCGGCTTTGTGCAGCCAGACAAACAGGTAAACTCAGCGGAATAAACTGTGCGACCTCGTTATAAAAACGCACTTCGGTGTGCAGCAGCCGGGGCAATGCCGTAATCATCCGGGCGCGCCAAGCCAGCGACGGCAGCTTGACAAACCATCGGCTCGCCAAGGTGCTAGGGCCATCGTGATCGACAGCCACACACACCCGTGTCGTGGTGCCGACATTAACGGCAACAATATCCACGTTGGCGACAACGGTATTATTATGATGCTTATTGACAACTTTTTGAGCCCAGGCAACCGTTAAATCGCGGGGTTGACGGGCGAGTATGGTGTGCTTCATGGTTATAAAGTTTGTAGCCTTGCCTGATCGGCGACTAATAATGCGGCGGCAATTCCTCAGTGCTTTCGCCGCCTGCGGCTTCTACGGACAAACTTTTAATCCGGTCGTTAAGCATCCGGCAGGTAGCTTCGAGGCGGTCTATCTGTTGTTGTTGCTGAGCCACAATGTTATTAAGTTCTTGCAGCAAATCGTCCTGATAAGCCGCTTTTATTTCCAATTCGATGATGCGTTCTTCGTTCATATAACTTTGGAAAATTGTTGTTGTTTTTGCGCCAGATATTTGTCGAAGACCATGCAAATGTTGCGGATCAACAATCGGCCTGCGGATAATACGTGAATGCCTTCTGTTGATAAAACCAGCAAACCATCGCTCTGCATCGGCGCTAAATTTTCAAGTTCGGCAGCAAAATAATCGGCAAAATCAATGCCGAATTGCTGTTCGATAGCGGCAAAGTTTAGCTCAAAATGGCAAATCAGCTGGGTAATTACCGCACGGCGCAGTTTATCGTCATCATCCAGTTCGACGCCTTTAAACACCGGCAATTTGCCTTGGCTAATCAGCTGCTCGTATTCGTCCAATTCTTTGACATTCTGGATATAGGCATCGCCTACCCGGCCAATTGAGGTAATGCCCAAGCCGACCAAATCACAGTCCGAATGTGTGGAATAACCTTGAAAATTGCGGTACAAATGGCCTTCGCGTTGCGCCACGGCGAGTTCGTCATCGGGTTTGGCGAAATGATCCATGCCGATATAAACATAACCGGCTTCGGTGAGCCGTTGACCAACCATCTGCAAAATCGCCAACTTAACTTCGGGCGTCGGCATGTCGGCATCGTTAATCTGGCGCTGGGTTTTAAAACGGTTCGGCATGTGCGCGTAGTTGAAAATTGAGAACCTATCCGGCTCTACCGCCAATATTTTGTCTAGCGTGCAGGAAAAAGAGTCCACTGTTTGCAGCGGCAGGCCGTAAATCAAATCGATATTGGTCGAGCGGAAACCTTCGGCTCTGGCGGCCGCTAAAACAGCAAACGTCTGTTCTTCGCTTTGCAGGCGGTTGACAGCTTTTTGCACCGCCGGATCAAAATCCTGCAAACCCAAACTGACCCGGTTAAAGCCCAGTTCACGCAGCTGTTTTAGGGTCTGCCCGTTGGTTTCGCGGGGATCGACTTCAATCGAATATTCGCCTTTGTCGTCGTCCCTTAAATGAAAATGTTCGCGGGTTACCGCCATCAGCGTAAGCATCTGTTCGTAGTTTAAAAAAGTCGGTGTGCCGCCGCCCCAATGCAATTGATTGACCACCCGGCTAGCATCAAACAAATCGCCCTGCATGGCAATTTCCTTGCACAGGTTCGCCAAATACGGTTCCGCATGTTTGCGGTTTTTGGTGACGATTTTGTTACAGGCGCAATAAAAACACACGGTATCGCAAAACGGAATATGAAAATACAACGACAGCGGCCCGCCTGCGGCATTGGATTTGGCAATGTGTTGGCGGTATTCGTTATCGCCGAAACCTTCGTGCAACTCCAAAGCTGTCGGGTAAGACGTGTAACGTGGCCCGGCCTTATCGTAACGATTAATCAGGCCGACATCGAATTTTATAGATTGATCCATCATTTTATTGAGTTATTGATGATTATTTTTTTAAGGCTTTTGTCCGCTAAAGCAACCTGTTCGATGACGCCGATCAAGTCGCCGGGTTGCTGCATCGCATCGCCGGATTTGGAAATGCGCGCCAGCAGTTTAACCTGCTCGAAATTGGATAATTTCATGTTGGGCATCATCGCCATCGCATCGGTCAAATTGACAGTCAGCGGCAGTTCTGACACTTGTTTACGCACAATCGCCAGCGGCATTTTGGCGCCGGATAAGGCTTGGGCATAAATAAAAACGGTGTCGGCAGGGCTAACCGATGCTTGCAGTTCCGGCGCCAGACTCACCTGAACGTCGATACTTACGGCTACCGATTCCATTTGAGCCGCGCCTTCCGGCAACTGGCTGGCGAGTTTAGTTAGCAATACCTGTATTTCCTGCTGCGACTCGGAACCCGGCGGCAACCGCGCTTCGAGCTTTTTCCACAAGACCATTGCAG
>JBLRXA010000147.1:0-8863 GCA_047920955.1 Methylobacter sp.
TTTACCGCATTGCAACGACTACTTGCTCAAGTTATTTCGTGCTCATTACTAAGCACATCAAAACCGCCCAACCTCCCGGCTTGGGCGGTTTTTTTATGTCCGCTGTTTTGGTGGGCAGCAAAAGTGTAACCCACCGTAAATATTCACCCTACCTTCACCAGACCGGACAGAAATCCGTCTGCCATCCAGTCAAACCAGCCGCAACGGCGTCACCTTGCCGGTCATGCGGTAGTTCCGGTAATCTTCGACAACCTGGGCATGGTCGAATGCCAGCACGGCAGGCAGGTTATCAAAGGTGAAGATGCCGAAATTCTTTGCATCATCGGCAGCACGCGGCATCCCGCTTGCTTCGGCAATATAGACGGCGGTGACGGTATGGTTGCGGCTGTCGCGGGCGGGGTTGGAATAAATGCCCAGCAACACTTTCAGCGTCACCTCCAGACAGGTTTCTTCACGGGCTTCACGCAGGGCGGCTTGCTCAACGGTTTCGCCAATATCGACAAAACCGCCCGGCACGGCCCAGCCATAAGGCGGATAGGCGCGCTCAATCAAGACAAAGGGACGGCCTGGCTGGTCAATCAATTCGATTAAAATATCGGCGGCCAGCAAAGGGGTGACGGGCTTGGGCATGTTATTTCCTGAAAAGTGGCTGTGGTTTAGGCATATTTGCGTTCGAATTGGATGACTTTTTGCAAATAACGCCGTGTTTCCTGATAAGGCAGGTTGGCGATCAAGTGGTTATAAACCTGGTTGGGCGTCATCCGGTTAATACGGGCAACGGCGCGTTCGCGGTTGCTGTCAAAGGCTTTAAGCACGTTGCCGCTACCGGTGTTATAGCCCGCTATCACGGCATATTGGCGGGCACTGGCATGGTTTACTGCGGCCAGATAGCGCCGGTCCAAAATTGACAAATAAGCCGTGCCCATGCGGATATTGTTTTGCGGGACGAACAAGTAGTCCTTAGTGGGTGTGCCGGGACGGTTATAAATAAGTTCGTGCGCATCGCGCCCGGCTGTACGCGGGACAATCTGCATCAAACCATAGGCGGGGGCGGTGCTGATGGCATAAGGGTTAAAACTGCTTTCCGCTTCAATAATGGCGTAAATCAAAGGGACGGGGATGTTGAAGCGGCGGCTGTTAAGCTGGACTTCCGCTTCATAGCGGCGCTGCTGGCTGGCTTGGTAAGTGCGCGCCATGTTAAAGGTGACGAAGTGGCGTGTTTTATTATGGTAACGGTCTTGCCGGTACGCGGTGCGCACCAGGTATTGCGCATATTGCCGCGCCCGCCATTGATAACGGATCGGTTGGTTCTGGTGGTCGAGCACCAGATTATGCAAAAAAGGTTCGGGGCCGATTTGTATGTTTTTGTCCGACAACACATCGACACCGGCGGGGTCTTCCGGCGTCAGCAAGGTGATAAAAATCGCCTGTTCCAGCATTTGTTTGGGCTGTTGCCGTGCTATCGTTTCGACCCGGATCACGCCGGTTTCAAAATTGACCAGGGCGCGGCTTTGGTATTGGTCGGTATATTTGACGTATTCACGCGGGCTTGCGACTTTTTTATCGCCCCATTCCCGGATCAGGCGATCAGCCAATTGCAAAAACTGGCGCTGCACCAGGGAATCCAGTTCGACAATGCCGGTGCTGGGGATACGCTGGGCGATGCTGCCCGGAATATTGGTGTTCATCAGCTGACGTGCGGTATCGAAGCTATAGCGCACGTTGTCCGGCGTACACGCTATCAGGCCGCCCACAGGAGCCAGGCCCAATAATTTAAGGAGGTGACGGCGTTGCATAATAGGTTTATTTGCTAGCTGGCTTTAACCGCAACGTAGGCGTCGCGCCTAGGTGGGGGCGAGGCCTACGTTGCGACTAGAGAGCGTGTTTTATGTCTTTACGAAGTACCCGGTTATTCTTCCCCGGTTTTTTCTGGTTGAGGCTCATCGACTTTTTGCTCTTCTTCAGCCGCCTTTTGTTTTTCCTCATCGGCCTTTTGTTTCCTGGCTGCTTTTTCAGCTGCTTTTTTCGCCAATGCAGCCTTTTGGTCTGCCGCCTTACTTGCGGCAATGCTGCCGGTCTCGGATGCGGCTTGTGTTATGGCGGGGACTAACAACATTGAGAGCAGGCAAAGGCCTGGCAACATCATTTTTTTTGATTTGATAGCTAACATAATCACTCCATTAAGTTATTGGTTAAGGGAGTCTCCAGGAATGGATACAACCGAATTCGACATGCAAAAAGACCGGCAAATTGGCCCTATCCTTCGCAGGAAACGGCTTAAGTGTACCAGCGAATTAAAAAGATTATCACCTGTTTATTGGTATCCGGCACTTATGAAAAGCCGCCTAGACCTTTAAAAATACGGTTTTATGCCTATTTCTTCCACGCACCGCCAATGACTTTTACCTTGCCATTTCCTTAATGCTACACTCGTTCATTTTTGCCCGGAGAACACGATTGAAGAAATTACTGTTTGTCGATCTCGATGACACCCTGTTTCAAAGCCACGCAAAACGCCCGGTATCAGACGATTTTGTGCCGATGGCCTATCTTAAGGACGGCAACCCCATCTCTTTTGCAACGCCCTCGCAACTGTCGATGCTGGGCATGTTCCAGAAGGAAATGGCGGTGATTCCGGTGACGGCACGCAACATGGAGGCTTTCAGTCGGGTCAGGATAAACTTTAGCGACGGCGCGGTGCTTAATTATGGCGGTGTCATTTTGCAAGCCGATGGGCGTGTTGACGACGCATGGCTGGAAAGGAGCCGCCAACATTCAAGCACTGAGCTTGAGGCACTGACGTTTTTTCAGGCCTTTATCGAGGCCGAATCTTCACGCCGCAACCTTGATGTCAAAGCGCGCATTATTAGCGATCTTGAACTTCCATTTTATGTGGTTGCAAAATCGCCGTCTTACGATACCGATGCCATCTTGGACATAGCCGAGTTATGCAGGCACCAATGCGCCGGGGACTTTTGCAGTTACCGGGTACACGTCAACGGCAACAATATAGCGGTGCTGCCCGGTTGGTTGGACAAGGGACATGCGGTCAAATATCTGGTCGAAAAGCTCAGTAAAACAGAGGACAACCTACTGACTTTCGGCATGGGCGACAGCCTGATTGATCTTGGTTTTATGGGCGCGTGCCAGTACATGATAGTGCCGAGCTCAAGCCAGATAGCCTGCAACCGTCTGGCGGCACTATGAGTTTTCACGGAAGTTATCGGCCTCTGGATGTTGAGTTCCTGCTCAAGCCGATCGAAATGGACATGATTGACACGCCACTGGACAAGGAAAGGCTTATCCAGTCAGGCATGCGCCATTACAGCGAAATGCTGACCCCGGAAAAAATCCCCAGCCCCAAATATCGCGACCTTTTTTTTCAGGCGCATGACCTGAACAAAAGGCAAATGGCAAGGGATTGCCTGCATCTGGCTCGGTTGATTATGGCAAGGAAACAAGGCATCCCGACGCTGGTTTCGCTTGCGCGTGCGGGGACACCTGTTGGCGCAGTCTTAGCTCATATTCTCAGGCAGCTTAGCGGTCAACCTATCGCGCATTTTTCAGTATCGATCATACGCGACCGCGGGATTGACGCGGTCGCCCTAGACCACATTTTGGCTCAAGGCTATAAAGCCGAATCCATCGTTTTTATTGACGGCTGGACTGGCAAAGGTGTCATCAGCCGCGAGCTTGATTCAGCCATCGCCGCCTATAACAAGGAACGTGGCACACACATTGACAGCGGCCTTTATGTGCTGGCCGATCTCGCCGGAACCGCCGCCTGCGCCGCTTCCGGCGAAGACTACCTGATTCCTTCAAGCATCCTGAACTCGACCATTTCGGGCTTGGTCAGCCGAACCATCCTGAACAGCGCCATCGGCGCTGACGACTTTCATGGCTGCGTTCATTTTAAAGAATTCGCAGGCCATGATCTGTCCTGCTGGTTTGTTGATGATCTGGTGAAAACCGCGTTTGACATTGACGCCACCGAAGACATGATCCCGCCAACGCCGGTAGACAGAGCCGCGCTGGCCGACATTTCACACAGATTTATGCGTGACGAAATGCAACGCCATCAAATAAGCGACGAAAACCTGATCAAACCCGGCATTGGCGAAGCAACCCGGGTACTGTTACGGCGAGTCCCTCAGTGCGTTATGGTACGCGATGCCGATGCCGCCTCAGTCGCCCACCTTATCTCACTGGCCAAGGAAAAAAATATCCCGGTAAAAATACGCCCCGATCTCCCCTACAACGCAGCATCCATCATCAGAAGCCTGAAAGATGCTTAACGCAACAGAGCGCATGACAAACAAACTCATTTCATTGGTGAACGTCGCCCACGACTTGATCCGGGCGCGGCTCCGGCCCGGCGGCAACGCCATCGACGCCACGGTCGGCAACGGCCACGACACCTTGTTTCTGGCAGGCCGCGTTGCCCCATCCGGCCATGTTTACGGCTTTGACATACAACAGGCCGCTATCGATGCCACGCGGGAAAAATTCGGCCAAACCCCACTGTCGGCCAGCCTGACCTTGTTTCATGCCAGCCATGCCGACATGGAACAAAAAATTCCGCCACAGCTGCACGGTAAAATCAATGCCATCATGTTCAACCTGGGTTATCTGCCGGGCAGTGACAAAAGCGTCATTACCCGCACCGATTCGACCTTAAGCGCATTAACCGCCGCCAGCCGAATATTGTCAGTCGGCGGCATCATCACCCTGCTCGCCTACCCCGGCCACCCCGGCGGCGACACAGAAACCGAGCAGGTTACAAACTGGTGCGGACAGCTCGATAGCAGACAGTTTGCAGTTAATACGTTTTACAGCAGCGAACACAAAGACTCGGCGCCCCGGCTTTTTGTCATTCGGGCTAATCAAACCGCCCCCTGATGACCTTGGACTGTCGACTATGCTTTTTTCCAAGAAACCGCATAATGGGAATTGTTGCCGGAACATGGTGTAATTGCCTTGTGCTAAAATACGTGCATTACACGGGCAAAAACTAAAAACCCACTAGCAAGCGCCCTTAGCCTTTAGCCTTACACACCTTGTTTCATGAGCATTATTATTAAAACCGAAAGTGAAATTGAAAAAATGCGCGTTGCCGGAAGACTGGCTGCCGAAGTATTAGACATGATTGCCCCTTATGTGGTTCCCGGCGTCACTACCGACGAACTTAACCAAATTTGCCACGATTATATTGTTGACGTGCAACAAGCCATCCCGGCGCCGCTCAACTATCACGGCTTTCCAAAATCAATCTGCACCTCCGTCAATCAGCAAATCTGCCACGGCATTCCCAGCGAGAAAAAACTTAAATCCGGCGACATCGTCAATGTTGACATTACCGTGATTAAAGACGATTACCACGGCGACACCAGCAAAATGTTTTGTGTCGGCGAGGTCAGCCCACATGCCAAACGTTTGGTTAAAGTCACCCAGGAAGCGATGTTTTTGGGTATCGAACAAGTTAAGCCCGGTGCTACTTTAGGCGATATTGGCCACGCCATCCAAAAACATGCCGAATCAAACCGCTATTCAGTCGTCCGCGAATTTTGCGGCCATGGCATTGGCAAAAAATTCCATGAAGAACCGCAAGTGCTGCATTACGGCAAAAGCGGCGAAGGCGAGGTGCTGGAAGCGGGCATGATCTTGACCATCGAGCCGATGATTAATCTCGGCAAACGGCACATGAAAGTGTTGCCCGACGGCTGGACGGCGGTCACCAAAGACCGAAGCCTGTCGGCACAATGGGAACACACCATTTTAGTCACCCAAAGCGGCTATGAAATCCTGACCTTACGCCAAGAAGAAATGTGAATACCTTGAATACAAGCATTAACGCTTCGATTTTTGCCGAAAAAGACAGCCTGCAACACGTTAAACGGCTGTTAAAGCAAAAAGACAGCGAACTGAGGGAAAAGTTCAATCCCCATAAATCAGTTTCCAAGCTGTTAAAAGAAAAATCCGATTTTATCGACAACCTTTTAACGTGTTGCTGGCAGCATTATCTGGGCGAACATGCCGATCAACTCGCACTGTGCGCGGTCGGCGGTTACGGCAGAAAAGAACTGTTCCCCTATTCCGATATTGATTTGGTCGTATTGCTGGATTCCGAAGACGCCGGGCCTTATCAGGACGCATTATCAAATTTTTTTACTTTTCTCTGGGACATCGGCTTAAAACTGGGGCAAAGCGTCCGCAGCGTCAAGCAATGCGTCGAAGCTGCGGTAGCCGACCAGACCGTGATGACCAGCCTGATGGAAAGCCGCCTGATTACCGGCAGCCACACACTGCGCAAGACCTTAAGGCAACAGATCAGCCCGGATAAAATCTGGCCGTCCGACCGGTTTTTTGCCGCCAAAATGGAAGAACAGCGCCAACGTTACGCCAAATTCCATGACACCGCCTACAACCTCGAACCCAACATCAAAGAAGGGCCGGGCGGCCTTCGCGATAGGCAAGTCATTTCCTGGGTGTTTAAACGCCATTACAACGCCTCATCAATCAAAGAGCTGATTAAATATGGCTTTTTGCCCGAATCCGAATATTTGGAGTTGGTCGCCGCGCTCGAAGTGCTCTGGCGCATCCGCTATGCCCTGCATTTATTGACCAACCGCTGCGAAGACCGGCTGATATTCGATTACCAGCGCGATCTTGCGCAACAATTCGGCTTCAGCAGCGAACATCAGGAATACAACCAGGATGTTGAACAGTTCATGCAGTTTTATTTCAAAACTGTACTGGGATTGGAGCGGCTCAATGAAATGCTGCTGCAACTGTTTAATGAACGTTTTGTAGCCGGTGAGGCTGTTTACAAAACCCTGCCGCTTAACGACAAATTCGTCGTCATCAACGGCTACCTCGAAGCCAGCGATGAGACTGTTTTCGAGCGGCATCCGCTAACCTTACTGGAAATTTTCCTCATTCTGGAACAAAACTCATCGATTAAAGGCGTCAGAGCCACCACCATCCGCCTGATCCGCAAAAACCTGCATTTAATCGACAACGCCTTTCGCCACAACAAAGCCGCCAACCGGCTTTTTATCGAGGCATTTCGGCAACCGCGCGGCATCACCGACCAACTGCGGCGGATGAACCGCTACGGCGTGTTAGCCGCCTACATTCCCTGTTTTGCCAACATCGTCGCCCGCATGCAGTACGACTTGTTTCATATTTACACGGTCGATGAACACACCCTGTTTGTGATCCGCAACCTGCGCCGCTTCGCCCTGGAAAAACATTTTGACGAACTGCCTTTTTGCAACGATATTTTTCTGCTGATTGCCAAACCGGAATTGCTCTATCTGGCCGCCTTGTTCCATGACATTGCCAAAGGCATGAACGGCGACCACTCAGCCATCGGCGAAGACATCGCCCGCGAATTTTGCCTGCAACACGAACTGTCTGCGCATGACACCAATTTGGTGTGCTGGCTGGTGCGCAACCATCTGGTCATGTCGATGACCGCGCAACGCAAAGACATCAGCGACCCCGACGTCATCCATCAATTTGCCCAAACCGTCGGCAGCCTTGAATACCTGAATTACCTGTATCTGCTGACGGTCGCCGATATTCGCGCCACCAACCCCGAATTATGGAATGCCTGGAAAGACGCCCTACTCAAAGAGCTTTATTCGGTGACTTACCGCACCTTGCACCGAGGCCTGCAAAACCCGGTCACCTTGGCTGAACGCCTACTCGCAAACAAAAAAGAAGCCAAGGACGAACTGCTTAAACTGGGCATCATTGAACCAGTCATCCTCAATTCTTGGCAACATGCTAATGACGATTATTTTTTGCGCTACTCAGCCGACGAAATTGCCTGGCATACCATTGCCCTCGCCTCCTCCACAGAAGACGAATTGCCCTTGGTGCTGCTGCGCCCGCAAACCCAGCGCGGCAGTGCCGAAGTGTTTGTTTACACTAAAAACGAAGAAGCCATTTTTTCGCTGAGCACCGCCACCCTCGACCAACTGGGGCTGACTATCCTTGACGCCCGCATCATGACCACCACCGACGACTATGTGCTCAACAGTTTTCTGGTACTGGAACAATCCGGCGAACCCATCAACGAGCTGTTCAGGGAAGTCCATATTTGCACCGCGCTGCGCCATAACCTGCTGCATCACGAAGTCAAAAAACACAAGAACATCCATCGCCAATCGCGGCAAGCCAAGCATTTCCCGATTCCCAGTAGCGTCCAGTTCCATGCCGACCCGTTAAACAGGCACACCATCATTGAACTGATTACCACCGACCATGCCGGGCTGTTATCGAAAATAGGCCGCGCCTTCGTGCAACAAAACATTGACCTGCACAGCGCAAAAATCAGCACCATCGGCAGCCGCGCTGAAGATATGTTCTACATCACCGACAAGCAATCGCAGCCAATCACCGACCCGGTCAGGCAAGAGCAAATACGCGAAGAAATTTTGAATAGGCTGGACAGTACGGCATGATTGATTTAGGGTCTACAAAAAAACAACGGCCTAAACAACTTTATCTACGAGGTAACTTTAAAATGAACAAAAATATTATCTTTTTTGCCTGCTTATTTGTTTTCCCCGCTTTGGCACAAGCCGATAATAAGCAAGCGGAAACCGATTCGGCGGTAACAAACAAGGCCGCTTATAGCCTACAAAGCCCTGACACTATTATAGACAACACAAACACCCCCCCTAAAAACCCGGTCAATTCATCAGAACACAACAGCCCCCATGCTCATCAGGAAAAACAGCCTATTGATATTATGACTTTTTGCCGCACCCACACCTGTTAATAATTAAGGCTACGATAATGAAAAATAACAAAAAAATAACAGGTAGCGTATTAGTGGCGCTGATAACCGCCC
>JBLRXA010000148.1:0-8843 GCA_047920955.1 Methylobacter sp.
TTTACCGTTTAGCTGACTTGATCTATGATCCAGACAGCCGTTTTGCTGGTTTGTTGTTCTTCTTTGATGAAGCTGGCGACCGTCAAATGATCATGGTAGACGCTCCATTAATTCCATCTTTCATTTAATGAAATAATTAATCGATAACCTTAGGGTTATTTGTTAAGGAATTTAGACCCTCGTTACCTAATGGTAGCGGGGGTTTTTTTATGGGATTTGTTCCGCATTTATCAGTGAGACTCTTATATTTGGGCAGCTCTGACAAGCTGCACTGATTGATTACCATACACCTTGATATTAGCATCAAAAAGGTTGTTGGTGCTCCGTGTGCTGCTGAACGGTTTGGTTCTCAAAGATTCGGATATCCTTCCCGTATATGAACGGCAGTAAAGACGCTAGATTACTGTTGGCATTCATGGCTCATGACCACTGGAAAGTTTACTTCACTTTTGAGTGGCGGCGGCTGCCTTATGCAACGCCCATCACCTGCCCGAACTGGGCTACATCGAAAAGCAATACGCCCAACTCTCCATAGCTGCATGACTACTCGGAATTTGATAGTGCCGCTATTTTTGCGAAAGCTTGTTTTGGGCATCCCAGCCCAAGCAAGCGGCAAAAATCACGCGGCAGCCAATGCCTCCGGCGGCCCCAGACGTCCTGCTTCATTCGTTGAACACCCAACAAGGGGTGTTCAACATCATTCCCGCAATGACTCGACGCGATGTCGGAAAGCCTGCATTTTCACTACGCAAAAAACGCTCCGTGAAAACACATTCACTATCGCTTCTGGGGACTAAAAATCTTCGCTTCGCTAAGCTTCGCTTCCAATATTTTCAGCGAAGGATGACGTCAAAAAGACAGCGGCAGACGTCGGCTTCTTGCCCGCATAGAAAATCCGCTTATATGATCAAGTTCTAAAAGCCAACCCTTACAGGGGGGAAGCAAAGAAGCCAGGGGCAAGCCAGTCTGTAACTTGCTCATCCTTTTGAAGGCTTCAAAGCGGAAATCCTGGCTTTCATGTATTATTTCCATTTGCCTGTCGACAATAACTAAACCGAACAGGGCTACGCACAGTCAAAGTAAAGTGTGGCTTCGGGATGTTTTGGGAGCAGCCCAACGCTTTGCCTCCAAATCGCCTTATTTTCGAAACATCAGGTTGCCCCATTAAGTAATCGTACTAATATTTTCCCCAGCCCTTTCCCCCTAGAATTGTCCCTAGCTTATTAAGTATGCCATTCAAAATGACTGAACAATTGGCAGCACATTTATTGGCCTGATGACAGCATTATCATCACTCTTGTTCAATCAAACGCTAAGGACATCAAATGTCGTCACTCAGCAACCTAACCAAGCAAAGCGTCAGTGCCGTCAAGTGGAGCGCACTCGGCAATATAGCCCGTTACGGCCTGCAATTAGGCGCGCAAATCGTTTTGGCTCGGTTACTCGGCCCGGAAAATTATGGGCTATTCGCATTAGGCATGACCGTGCTGGCGTTCAGCAACATGCTGGCTAATTTCGGTTTGGCGTGGGGCTTGGTTCAGGCTCAAGATTTAAGTGAAGCGGATATACGCTTCGTCTTTACCTGGCAATTAATGTCCGGCGCGGCGGCAGCGGCTGGGCTTTATTTGTTAGCGCCGACCATTGCCGATTTTTTTAACGAATCCCGGTTAACGGCGATCGTTAAGTGGCTCAGTTTGGCCTGTCTAATCAGTGCGGCAACCGCACCTGCCAGTAATTTGCTGAGGCGCAAGCTGGACTTTAAGTCGATTAATATCATTGAAATCGCCAGCTACACTATCGGCTATATATTCATTGGCATCCCGCTTGCTTATAGCGGTGCGGGCGTCTGGTCTCTAGTCAGTGCCTGGCTGGCACAGACAGTATGTGCGCTGTTGCTCAGCTTTATCCGTAGCCCTCATTCGATTAAGCCATTGATATGGTATCCAGGCGCTTTAGCCATGACCGGCGTAGGTTCTACTGTATTCGTAACCAATATCTGCAATTGGCTGCTTAATAATTTAGACCGCACCTTATTGGGGCGTTTCCTGAGTGCCCAAACTGTCGGCCTTTATTCAGTTGGCTACCATCTTGCCAACACGCCCAATGCCTTGTTTATCGGCGCCTTGCAACCTGCTTTCCTCGCCGCCGGCGCACGCATTCAAGATGAACCCGAACGCTTGCGCAATGCTTACCTGTCGGTATTGGCATCGGTGTGGATACTGATTTTACCGATATTCGTCGTGCTTGCCGTCGTGGCTAAAGATTTAGTGGGCTTGTTGTATGGCCCGGCCTGGCATTTATCGGGCATAGTCTTGGCTATACTGGCGTTATCCATGCCGATATACATCACCTGGGCGATGTCCACGCCTATTTTGTGGAACACGAGCCGCAAACACTGGGAAAGCTTGCTGCAAGCGCCGATTTTGGCCGTCTCTGCATTCGCACTGTTCAAGCTGGCCAACCAGGGTGTTGTCATTGTCGCCATCGTGGCGGCCTGTACATTAATCGCCCGTGCTGTCGTGATTACTTCAGCAGCCTGTTATCAATTAAAAATCGGTCTTAGCGATCTGTTCGGCTTTGCCGTTCGCGGGATGATTATGACCGCCCTTGCCGCGACCGCTACCTTTGCCGGTATTGATGCGGGTCATCTGGCCGGGATTGCCATGACCCCGTTTATTAATGCCGCGAGTATTTTGGCAGGCATCGACATCAGCCGAATCGTCGGCGCAACTCATTTTCACGCACTCTCAGGCGGCCTGCTCATCGGCGGCGGCATTTTGTTAATAACGCCGCTTATCGAACCGCGTATTTTAGGCATTCAGGTCGTTCAAATGTTAGGGCGTTTCAGTCCGTCTTTATTTACATTTTTAGATCGACGCTTACAACCGGCACCCACACGGACGCGCGCATTATTGGCGGGCGTCGTCATCGGCAGCAGCGTTTTGATAACCAGCCCGCTAATCTATCCGCGCATGTTAGCCGTGCCGGTGACCCAAATAATAGAGCGCTTTGGCCTTCCCCTATTTGCCTTATTACAACAGCACTTAACATTCACCTCGGCACAAGACGGAGCCGGACAATGAGCGAGATATTGTCCGTCATCGGCTTAGGATCGGCGGCTTTTGCGGTAACCCTGGCCATAGTGCTGTTTATAGCACTGGTACTGCACTGGGGGCATCAGAAAGAACAAGGGTTAATGCCCTATATCTTTTATTCCACATTCTTGATATTTGCCTTAACCACGCTGCTGTCGGGAAGGAATTTAGACCAGCCGAACCCGTTTGCCGATCTATTTATGACTAAACACCCCTTACTCGTTTGGCTCGGTCGCGCCAATTCGCTGTTTATCTTATTTGCCGCCTGCGAACGAATTGCCCAACGCTTTCTACAGTCCGGCTACAAACCGAGTACGCCAACTTTTTTGCTGGCAGCGCTTTGGTTATATTTTTTCACCAACATTGTCAGCAGTGCATTTTTTGGCGCCCACAGCTCACTGTCCCATGAATACTTATACTCGATTTTAGCCGGAACCGGCGCGCTACTGCTTGCCCAGGGAGAAGGCGATACGGCGGTTCGCGCCGTTCGAAATGCATTATTTATCTTTATTTTTTTGAGTGCGCTGACCTTGGCATTGCGTCCTGAAATGGTGATCGACCGGCATTACCAAGGGCTTATTCCCGGATTTAATCTGCGCTACTGCGGCCTGAGCAGCCATGCCAACAGCTTCGCCCCACTGATCGTCGTGTTTCTAATGTGTTTATGGGATAAACCTTTTTCTTCAGCCTGGCTTACTCTTTTGGGCTGGACAGTCGGCCTTATAAGTTTAGTGCTGACCCAATCAAAAACCAGCTGGATTGCCTTTGCTGTGTGCGCACTTTGCATCGGTTATTTTCACTATGGCGACTTCTTTAGACGGCAAATTTACAATGCCAGACATCCTCAATTTGCGATGACGCTAGTGCTCATGATGATGGCGACGATGGCCACAACAGGCTTCATCTTTATATTTACAGAACTCGGCGACACTATTTACCTGTTCTTTACCACGAGCGAAGGCGAAAAACTGTTGAGTTTATCGGGCCGGGATCAAATATGGGACGTTGCCATACAGGAGTGGCGGCGTAACCCCTTATTCGGCTATGGCTTGAACATTTGGGACGAATACTACAGGGCAGAAATAGGCATACCTTCCGCCGTCCACGCCCACAGCCAGTTTCATCAAAGCTTGTCCAGTGCTGGCATTGTCGGCATTACCGGGCTTATCGTCTACGCCGTGGCCTTGTTCCGGTTCGCCCTGCAAACGGCAAAGCCCAGTAAAGGCCTAAGCATCGGGTTGTTCATCATTATCTTGGCCGGTTCGCTCAGTGAAATCCCATTGGCGATGAACAGCTTAGGCCCTGAAGTATTAACGCATCTACTGCTGCTCATGCTGATAGCATCCCATAAGGCGTCCCGGCCTATCGCGCAATCAGACGCCCGAGCCACCGGGGGGGGACGTAACTTTGCGGCCTCCAACGAGGTGGTCTGATGCGCTGCTCGGTCATTATTCCGCTCTATAACAAGCAAGCGTTTATTGAAGACGCCCTTCGCTCCGTATTTGAACAACTTCATCAGAATTTTGAAGTGATTGTCATTGATGACGGATCGACCGATAACGGCTACGCCCTAGTGGCAGATGTTCAGGACAGCCGCGTCCGCTTAGTCCAACAAGCCAACGCCGGTGTGTCCTGTGCCAGAAATCGCGGGATTGAATTGGCAAAAGGCGAGCTGATTTGCTTTTTGGATGCTGATGACTGGTATCACCCCCTGTACCTTAAAACAATTGTTGCAATGGCGACCCGCTATAAGGACATCGGTTTTTTTGCGACCGGCTATTTATGGTTCAACCAATTGAATGCTCAGGCAAGCCAGTGGGATGCTGAATACAGTACTGATGATTTTCAGCTGATAGACAACCTTTATTACTCATGGAAACAGTTTGGCGCCATTTTTTGCACCGATTCCGTAACTGTTCGCCGCGAATTTTTAGCCGCATTTCAGCCTTGTTTTCCGCCGGGCGAGTCAATGGGCGAAGATCAGGATTTATGGTTCAGACTGTCTGAAAAGTCCCCGTTCGCCTATTGCCCAACGCCGCTTGCTGCTTACCGTTACACCGAAGGCAGTCTTTGTGCGACTAACCAGGCACTGACATTACTGCCGGTCTATTCCCGCATAGAACAACGTGCGTTAAACGGACAGATACCAGGCAAACTCAGGACGTCCGCACTCCAAGTCGTTGCCGATGCCAAAGTGACAAGGGCGCGTAACTTATTGATGGCCGGCCGTCGCTATGATGCCTTTAAGGCATTGATAAGCAACATACCTCAAGGCTTAAATAACAGACGCTGGTGGGTTAGCGTAGTCATGTGCGCACTGTTTAGCCCTGATGGCGTTAAAAAATGGGAGCGTTGGCGTGATCCGGTAAGGCGGGATTAAAAATATTGCAGAACCATGACCGCAATGCACACCATAAAAATACCATGACTATACATATCCTTTATTTGACAGCCGAACCCCACCCTGCTTTTCGGGCAGATGTGCATGTGCTCTTTGGCAAGTATCTACCACAATACGGTATTTGTTCCGACATCGTAGCGGGAAAAAAAACGGAAGACGCGCAAACGGCTTGGGGCGGCGGCAATACTTATTTGTGCGACATCACTGGCGGCACAGAAAAGAGGAATCTAAAAATCTTGCTGCATGGCATTAAATGCCTTTTTAAAGCCGATAAAAACAACTATCAGGCCATACAGGTCAGAGATATGCCGCTGCTGGCAATCATTGGGCTGCTGGCATCAAGAATCAAAAAAATAAAATTTTTCTATTGGATGTCTTATCCGGTTCCCGATGGAAAAATCTTACAGGCGCGTCAACGTGGATTATCCGAAGGGCTGCATAAATTCCTGTTGCCCTGGATAAAAGGGCACGTCGGCCATTTCCTTCTGTATAGGATGGCCTTGCCTATGGCTGACCATGTATTTGTGCAGTCTGAACAAATGAAAAGGGATCTGGTTAGGTATGGCATTAACCCGGAAAAGATGACCCCTGTCCCCATGGGCGTTGATATAGAGTCGCTGCAAGACCTGAATATACGTCCAATAAACGACAGCCGCCTTGCCGGAAAACGGGTGTTGGTTTATTTGGGTACCTTTGATCATCCCCGCCGAATCGAAATTCTGTTCGACATGCTTGTTGCCATAAAACAACACATACCGAATATCCTATTAGTGCTGGTTGGTGACGACGTTGATGATGCCGTGCAACGGCAATGGCTGAAAATGAAGGCGGACGAGGCGGGGATTAACGGCCACCTTATCTGGACAGGCTGGCTACCGATGTCGGAGGGATGGCGTTATGTGCGCTCAGCCGAAGTGGGATTATCCCCCTTCCCAAGAGGCTATTTGCTTGATAGCGCATCACCGACCAAATTACCCGAATACCTCGCTTTAGGCGTACCTGTAGTATGTAACGACAATCCGGATCAGCAACAGATTATTAGACAAACCGGTGCCGGTCTTTGTGTGCCGTATAGCGCCGAAGAGTTTGCCGATGCGGTCATTGCTCTACTGGCGATGGATAAAAGCCAACGCAATAACATGGCAATAACAGGCAGAGATTATGTAAATCAACATAGAAACTACCGGAACATTGCCTGTAACCTGGCCGACGCTTACAAAAAACTGTTCTTAAGTTGATTATTGTTCCCTACGTTAAGACGGATTGGACAGTAAATATATTGCTTATTAAAAAATAGCCCCATAACTACGGATAGAACCACTACAGAGGACAACCCCATGACAGAAAGTGCAAAAAAAACCGCAGTCGAAAAGCCTGCATTACGTCTTGCCATAATGGTTGACAGCCTTCTGGTTAATAAGCCTATTTACGATTTTATCCAATGGGCAGCCAAGCAAGACCAGCTTTTTCTGTCGCATCTTATTATTACCAAGCCAAGTAATAACGGTAATATAAATCAATGCCACCCGTTCCGTAGTTTACTAAAAAGAAATATTTATGATGATGTATCTAACGGTTTTTTTAGTGCCGTTTACTGTATGGAAAAGATGTTGCTTAAAACAAATAACCGCTATAAACATAATTACGAAAAATTTAACCTTTCTTCCCTTACCGATAACATCATTCCAATTTACCCGATCAATTCAAATACACATTACCGACTCTTCAGTAATACGGAAATTAAACGGGTTAAAGACCTTGATTTAGATATTATCGTTAAATACAGCGAGCACATATTTGTTGGCGATATATACAACAGTGCCAGATTTGGCATTATTTCTATGCAGTACGGCAATAACCGCTATAACATCGAGAAAATATCCGGTTTTTGGGAAGTTTACTCAAAACAAGACAGCACCTCATTCGCCATTAAACAGTTAACCGAAAAAATTGATGGCACTAAAACACTTATGCGGGGTCAATTTAGAACCCAAGTTTTTTTTCTACTTAACCAAGCAGCACTACATGAAAAAGCAAACCAGTACTTAAAAATGCTGCTTATAAAAATAGCTGAGCAAGGAATGCTTCCCGATCATTTACCGGAACTTCCCTGTTCCAGTTTAACTTACGACATACCAAAGCTGCATAACAGCCTATATTATTTAGCTGACTTATATTACCGTTTATTCGTTAAAGCACTGTATCGGTTTCTTAACTATCAGCGCCAATGGAACGTCGCTTTTACATATAGTCATTGGAGAAGCGCGGTATTGTGCCAAAGCGTCGAATTAAAAAACCCGCCCAATCATTTTTTAGCCGACCCTTTTGTAATCAGCCGGTTCGGCAAAGAGTATTGTTTTGCGGAAGATTACGATTATGCGGGCAAAAAAGGTTGCATCGTTGCCTATAGGATTCATGAAAACACCAGTAAGTTTATCGGCGTTGCAATTGACGAACCTTTCCATTTGTCATTCCCTTATCTTTTCGAATTTCAAGGCGACCTTTATATGTGCCCTGAAACGGGCGAAAAAAAAGAAATTAGGGTTTATAAGTGTGTTGAGTTTCCTTGCCGGTGGGCGCTCGAATCAATCCTAATGAAAGACGTCGCCGCTGTTGACACCTTGCTTTTTGAAAAACAGGGAAAATGGTGGATGCTGACAAATATCGACTATTCCAATACCGGCGATTATGGGCAAACATTATCCATTTTTTATGCCGACTCGCCCTTGTCTAATAACTGGAAGACCCATCCCAAAAATCCAATCTATATAGATTCGTCCATAGCACGAAATGCCGGATTATTGAGGGATGGCGAGCGCCTATTTAGAGTGGCTCAGGCGCAAGGATTTGATATTTACGGAAAGAAAACGTCACTATTTGAAATGACTGATATCAATGAATTTAATTTCTCGGAAACCTATGTAACCGAAATTAACCCATCTTTTAAGAAAGGAATCATGGGGACGCATCATTTTTATAGTAATGGGATTGTTACCGTTTTTGATTATCTTGATTATGAATTTATTAAACCGGTTTAACGAATTTAATTCTGTGTAATATTTTTAAAAAATATTGCCCAGAAACTATTAAAGGCACAATCAGTCAATAGGGTGTTTTTTTATGAATGACAAGAAAATAATAATGCTTTCCAGCTCCGGGCGCGGCGGTATTCTTTCCGTCATAAAAGGTTATCAACGGGATGGTCTTTTTAAGCGATGGAATGTTCAGCTTGTGTTTACACATGAAGAGGGTTCGCTGCTTAACCGCTTGAAAAGGGCAGCCATAGGCTTTTTTCATGTTGCTGCATTGGCGGTAACAGGCCGTATAGCCTTGTTGCATTGCCATGT
>JBLRXA010000149.1:0-8815 GCA_047920955.1 Methylobacter sp.
TAGTTTGAAAGCAACCGCTCAGCAATTTTTAGGTAAAGTTGTGTAGATACTTATGAGGGTTAAGCCACCGGCCTCTAGCCGTTGAATGTGGTTGTCGTCCGGTGGATTGAAACATGGCCAACTAAAAATAGAGGAATTATGCCGATTAAATGGGATTCAAGATTTAGCGTAAATAATCATACGATTGATGTGGAGCATAAGTTATTGTTAACGCTCCTTAATGCCCTTGAGGTCACGCTTCGTAACCCGCATGAAAAGGAATCTTTACGGTTTTTTATCGACGAGCTGACAGAGTCTGCCAAGGAGCATTTTGCTCACGAAGAAAAGTTACAAATCAAGCATCTATTTCCTTTCTATGAGGAAAACAAACACGGCCATGATGCTCTGACGGTAGAGTTAAACGGCATTAAAGCCGAGGTTTACAGCTATATAGAGGATGTCAATACTTCGCAGGAGGACGCTGACAATATGAGCAAAAAGATTAACCATGTCTTAAGGGATTGGCTTATTGACCATATTCTGAAATCGGATATGAAAATGAAAGGGCTTATGAATGATGCAAGATAGCCCCTGCCGACGGATGTTAAGCCGCCCATTTTAGCGGCTGGCTGTTTAGTGGGCGACACGTTGCGCTAGGTTTCGGATGGGGCGCAACGTGTCCTGTCCAGTCAGGTGAGTTTCAATAATACACCCGGAATGAGTGCTGTATTTGCTCAAACTCATATAGATAGGGTTGCGCCACGTCGTAATTGGCGGCGATGACCAGCAAATCATGGGAAAAAACCGAGGTGTTGTACCAGTTAAAACTGCCTTCAATGACGATATAATCGTCAATAATGCAGTATTTGGAATGTATCGGCGAATAAGGCACGGGATGGTCGTCTTGGCCATAAACCAGCCCGACGGGGATGCCGGCATGTTTCAAGCGATCCACTGTCGGCAGTAATGGGCGGTTCAGTTCGTCGTGCATGGAGCGTTCCAGGCCAACGCGCCCCTGTCTGGCCAAATGCCCGTTCAACAGGATATGCACATAAACGCCCCGGTTTTTGGCATTAATCAGCGCGTTGACGACGCTGTCGTGATGGTCGCCGAGCAAATCGCCGATCAGAAATATCGACAGTTTAATCGAATGTCGGGCGCGGTTGATTTCGGCCAAAATGGCGTGGTGCGGCCGGTACGGCTGGCCGTTGAGCATGACGTGGCGGCCAAAGGTGTAGAGCAGGTTGAAATGGCTCAAGGGGTCGATGCCGTATTTTTGGATGACGCCGCCGCGCTGGCTTTGAAAGATGTTGTCGAGCAGGCGGCAAATGCCTTTGGAATGGAAGGTCATCCCCGATTCCCAATTGGCCCACCAACGGTCGAAAGTGATGTTAAATGAACCTAAAATGCTGTCTTCGTCATTAAAAATGATGAACTTGGTGTGCATGTCCGGTTCCACTTCAATCAAGTGATGCTTTGGACTGCAAAATACGCCGACCAATTCAATCCGCGAACGCTTGAGGCGGGCGTAATTTTGGCTGTTGGTCAGGGTCATTTTTCGCCAATCGACGATACATTGCACCAAAACGCCCTGGTCGCTCGCGGTCAGTAAATGGGTAATGAAATCATGGTCGTCGATGCAATCGACGCTGACTTTAATGGTGCATAAACGTCCGGGGTTTTCGTGTTTGCTGCGGATAACTTTATCGATCAGATCGTGAATATAACGCTTGGGGTGAAAGGGATGGAACTGCTGGCCTTTGGTGAATTTTGGCACCAGCTGCAAGGCGTCAAAATGATGGTTATACCAATCCACATCGCTCTGCAGTTCGCCGGAGTTTAACTCGTAGGCGCGATAGTGGTTTTCTGTCGCCCACTCGCCGCTAATGCGCCGGTACTGCGGCTGGTCGCCCTGTAGCTGATGCCAGTCCATAAAGATATATTCGCTCTGCGAGGCAATCGAACGCTCATCCAGATGCACAATAAAGGCAAATTTAATGCAATTAATCTGGCCGAAATTGCTAGAAAACGGGTGGATATAAAAATCCCGGGTGCAGCGTTTGTGCCGGTCCCACTGAATATCGTAGGCGTCAGTGTCGACGATATAGGTTTCGCAGATTTCGTCGCGGTAGATTTTGACAATCACTTTGATATTGGCCAGAACGCCGTAAAACACATCAAAGTCTATTTTTCCCCAGCGGATATAGAACTTGTCGTTAAAATCATTCATGCGCTGAAAAGAACCGCCTAAATTGGCATGGGTGGGCGCGGCGTAATGTTCTGCTATCTGCATATTTTTATCTCCATGATGAAAGGGCGAAGCCTTACCGGACTGTGAAAGTATTTTTTACTTAGGCTCAAAAACCATAAAATAACCGCAATGATCGGAAACGCGTCCGTAATCCTGTTCGGTAAACAAAACCCGCGCCGAGATGACCTGCAGCTCGCTGGTTTTATTCAGGAAAATATAATCGATACGATAATCGTCGCTCGGATAATCCTGCCAATGGGGATCGTTAACCCTGAAAATTTTATCAAACACGCCTTGCTCATTGGCGGCTAAATACTGGTCGTCATATTGGTGCGCATCGACCACCAGATGATAACCGGCTGATCCGGCAGTAATGTTAAAATCGCCGCACAGCAATGTCCCATAAATGGCCGCCGTTTGTTTGGCCTCGGCCCATTCGCACAAGCGTTGGAATTGTCCGGCAAAACCATCTTCCCACCAGCTTAAATGCGCCGAAAAAACATTAATCGGACCGATATGCGGTACGTTGATTTGCGCCATGACCACTTTGCGCGAGTGTATGCTGTAAATGTCATGGCTGTCCGACACATAGCGGGCGTCATGTTTGAGCAGTGGGTATTTGCTTAAAATGGCCACGCCTTCGCGGTACTTGCCGAAACCTAAATGCGACCAGTCGGTGTGGATGTGGTAAGGCGTCGGCAGGCGGTCATTAATGATGCGTGCGGAATTCGACGCCCAATCCCCGGCGCCGTCATTCCACAGTTCGGCCACTTCCTGTAGGCAGACCACATCGGCATCCAGCTCCCCAATCGCTTTGGCTATTTGCGAAAATTTATCATCCTGACGGTCTTCTTGGTAACAATGCAAGTTAAGAATCAACACTTTCAGCGGCTCATGGCTGAGCGTGTAATTTTTGCCGTTATTGTTGTCCCAAAACAGCTCGCCGCCGCGTTCCAGGCAAATGGAGTATTGCAGGCGGAAGTGCTGGCCGATTTCAAGCCGTCCCGTCCAGATTGCCGCCCCGTATTGGTTGGGGTTTCTGGCATTGCTGAGCGCCTCTTTGTCCCAGTAATTGCGGCTGAAATGGCAGGGCGTTTTATGGCTGTGCCGCCAATTGTCGGTCGTCCAGTGCAGTGTCACTTTATCGCTGGCATTGAAATGATGCACGGCGACGGTAACGGGGATATTTTTCTGCCCGTCCCCCAGCCGATTGCCAAAACCGATATTCAAAACCGGCGCCGCGCCAATGGCCTTAACGCCGGAATCGGCTTCGCTGCTGTAATTTAAGCCCTGATTGTTGTCCCAGTATTCGCGCCCCGAAATCCGGTAGCGCAAGCCGAACTGTATATTGCCTGGCAACGAGTGTTCGGCATCCGGCTGAAAACCGATCTGCGCCTGCCAGCATTCCCCATCATGCCTGAACGTGCTGTGGTAGCTTGCGGGCAGGGTGTGCCATACGCCATCTTCGCCCGACCAAACCACATCAATGTGTTTGTCGTAACCGGCATTTTGCACCTGCATAAAAAAAACCAAGGTTTGCTCGGCCTCGGCTTTTTTCCGGGAGATCACATTTTCAACATACAGCAGTTGGATTTCATTCATCCTCTATTCCTGAAATGGTAGCTTTAAGCTACGGATTCAATAGTTGTCTAATTTTTTTTGAATGCTAATGGCGATAGCCGGTTTTTTCGTCAAATACGGGAAATGCTGCTCCAGTTTGAATTAGGCCAAATTATTTATCTGAGGGACTATGGCCGGGCATTATATGATACAAGCTGAGTGAATGTGTGCCATCACGCCTTGCAGCCAGTGCTACTTTAGTCTTTGGGGGTTAATCTATTTGCCTTTCTTTCTGCCCATTTTTTTCTTATATGCCATTGCCAGTAATATTTCATGCCGAAATAACCGGCGGCAGATGAGGCGATGCCCAGGGCAAGACAGCCCAATAGAAAAGGCTGCCAGATGTCGCCAAGCCCGGATAACATACTGCTTACAGTAAACTCAAAGTCATCGGCACTGGGCGGTTGGTGCATTAGCCAGAGCCCGACTTGATAAGCGAAATAAAACAGCGGCGGCATGGTGAGGGGGTTGGTAATCCACACCAGCCCTACCGAAAGCGGCAAATTAGCCCTGAAATAGATGGCTGCAGCGGCGGCAATGGCCATTTGCGTCGGTGTCGGGATCCAGGCGCAAAAAAGGCCTACGCCAAAAGCCAAGGCTACGGAGCGTCTGTTTAAATGCCAGAGGTTGGGGTCGTGCAGTTTGTCGCCAAGAAATTTCAGGCTTTTGTGTTGCTTGATGAAATCAGGGTCGGGAATCAGTTTGTTAATCAGTTGTTGGATACGTTGTTTTGGCATCGTTAATTATTATTGATTAAGGTTACAGTTGTTTACGTTTATCAGGCTGTTTTTGGCCTAAAAAACACCAAGGTACTTAATGGTTATTTCTGCCCTATCATTTTTAGCGGGACTTTTGTTAGTCCAGCAGTTTCCGTTATTGCCGGGTCTTCAATGGCTGATAGTCGGCGCTGTGGCGGCCTGCATTATTACATGGTTGCGTTATTGGCGGTGTCTGTTTTTTGTGCTGGGCGTGTTGTGGGCGATTGTGTTTGCACTGTACCGATTATCCGAGCGTTTACCTGAGCATTTAGAGGGCAAAGAAATCCAGCTGGCTGGTACTGTCAGCGGTTTGCCGGTGCAGGATGAACGGCGCGTCCGCTTCGATTTTATCCCCAGGGATGGGGTGTATGCCGCAAGCCAGTCGGGAGCTGGCGCGGCGCTACCGGCCAAATTGAGATTAAGTTGGTATTACCCAAATCAAGCGGTCAAGTCCGGCCAGCAGTGGTTGTTTACGGTGAAATTAAAACGCGTCCACGGCAGTTTCAATCCGGGTGCCTTTGATTATGAACGCTGGGCGTTTGCCGAGGGCATTGGTGCGACCGGCTATGTGCGTTCCGGTTCTTTACTGGGGCGGGAGGTGGCTTGGCGCAGTGTTTCGGTATGGCGGCAGCAGATCGCCGATGAACTTTCCGAGCGTTTGAGCCAGCGTCCGGGCTTTGCATTGATAAAGGCGCTGACGATTGGCGACGGCAGCCACATTACACAAGAACAATGGGACATTTTTCGTCGAACCGGCACCACGCATTTGATGGTGATTTCCGGTTTGCATATCGGCTTGGTGGCCGGATTAGTCTATTTTTTGGCGCTTAAAATCTGGGCGTGGACAGGTTTTTTAAGCCAGTCGCCGCAAAAAATAGCGGCAATCGCAGCGATGTTGGCGGCCTTGTTGTATGCGGCACTGGCCGGTTTTTCGGTGCCAACCCAACGCTCGTTGGCGATGCTGTGTGTCGCCATGATGGCGGTCATTTTGCAGCGTAACAGCCGCCCCTTTAATACCTTGGCCGTTGCTTTGTTTGCGGTGCTGATTATCGACCCGTTGGCGGTGTTGGCGGCGGGATTCTGGTTGTCGTTTTTGGCGGTCAGTGTGATTGTTTATGCGCTGTCAGGGCGTTTGGGCGCGCCCCATTATGTTATTGGCGCGATCAAAGTGCATTGGGTGACGTCGGTGGCTTTATCGCCGTTGCTGTTGTTGTTTTTCCAACAATTTTCGCTGATTGCGCCTTTTGCCAATTTAATCGCGGTGCCGGTCATCAGTCTGTTGGTGGTGCCGCTGTCGTTGTTGGCGGTGGTCGTGATGTTCATATCGTCGCGGCTGGCAGACGCCTTGTTTTATGTCACCGATAGCGTGTTGCAAGGCTTGTGGTGGCTGTTGACGCAGTTGGCGGACATTCCGCTGGCGTCGGTCCATTATGCGCCGCCTGCGTATTGGGTGTTGCTGTTCGCCGTGCCCGGCATCGTATTATTGCTGGCGCCGGCTGGCATTCCCGGTGGCTCGCGCTGGCTGGGTCTGGTGATTTTGTTGCCGCTGGCGTTCACCGAGCCGAAGCGTCCAGAGATTGGCGACATCAGCATGACTTTGCTTGATGTCGGCCAAGGCTTGTCGGCGGTGGTGCAAACGGCTGATCATCTACTGGTTTTCGATACCGGGGCGAAGTTTTCGGCGCAAAATGACAGCGGGCAACGTGTGCTGTTGCCTTTTTTGCGCTCGCAAGGCGCCGCTAAAATTGATCGTTTAATTATCAGTCATGGCGATAACGATCATATCGGCGGCGCCGCCTCGTTGATGCGCGGCATGGCGACCGAACAGGTGCTGACCAGCGTTCCGCAGCAGTTAAGCGATTATGCGCCTAGCACCTGTGTGGCCGGGCAAGCGTGGCAGTGGGATGGGGTCGAATTTACTGTATTGTCGCCAGGGTCGCAGGCGTTTGCCCGCGATAACGACAATTCTTGTGTATTGAAAATCGAGTCGAAACACGGCACGGTGTTGTTGACCGGCGACATTGAAGCCGCCGCAGAATCTTGGCTGGTCAAAACCTACGGCGAAGCGTTAAAAGCCGAGGTGTTAATCGCGCCGCACCACGGTAGTAAAACCTCATCGACCGCCGCTTTTTTGCAGGCGGTACAACCGCATTATGTGCTGATTCCGGCCGGTTACCGCAGCCAGTTCGGGCATCCGCATCGTACCGTACTGGAACGCTATCGGGACATCAATGCGAGCTGGCTAAGCAGCGCAAATAGCGGCGCCATTAGCATTAATGTTGAAAATAACGCCTGGGTCATAAAGGGGCTGCGCGAGTCGGAAAGCCGCTATTGGAATATAAAACAATAACCGACAACTTTACTCTGTAATTAAATAGGACTAGAATAGTCCACAATTATTAGAGGCGGTTGAATTATGTTGCGGCTGAGTAAATTAACGGATTATGCAACGGTCATTTTAAGTTTTATGGCCAGAGAAAAAACGCAAGTAGCGGCGATGGAAATATCGACCGTGACCGGAATTGCCTTGCCGACAGTCAGTAAGATATTGAAATTACTGGTTAATGCTAACGTGCTAATTTCTGCGCGCGGTGTCAAAGGCGGTTATGCGCTGGCTAAAACGCCGGAAGAAATCAGCGTCGCCACCGTGATTAATGCGCTGGAAGGGCCGATTGCGCTGACTGAATGCAGTATTTCTCATCAAGGTTGCGAGCAGGCTTCCGGTTGCGATATTGGCGGCAATTGGAGCTTGATTAACCAAACTATTCATAACGCATTAGAGTCGGTGACACTGGCCGATTTAATCAGACCCGCTGCGCTACCGAAAGACGTCTTTATTCCGGTTTCCAGTTTATATAGGTAAAATTTTATGTCAGCAACTGCACAAGAAATCAACAATCTGATTAGCCAGGATTACAAACAAGGCTTTGTCACGGTATTGGAAACCGACACCTTTCCGCCTGGGCTGGATGAGTCGGTTATTCATAAGTTATCGAAGGTCAAAAACGAGCCTGAGTTTATGCTCGAATACCGGCTAAAAGCATTTCGGCATTGGCAGACACTCAAATCGCCGGAATGGGCGTTCGTCAAGTTCGACCCTATCGATTATCAGGCGATCAGCTATTATTCCGCGCCTAAACGCAAAGAAGATGGGCCGAAAAGCCTGGATGAAATCGACCCGCAGGTGTTGGAAGCCTACAAAAAGCTGGGCATTCCGCTGGATGAACAGGAGCGTTTGGCTGGTGTTGCGGTCGATGCGGTGTTCGACAGCGTGTCGGTAGCGACTACTTTTAAAGGCAAACTGCACGAAGCGGGCGTTATTTTTTGCCCGATTTCGGAAGCCCTGCGTGAACATCCCGAACTGATCAAGCAATATCTAGGCTCGGTGGTACCGCATACCGACAATTATTTTGCTGCATTGAATGCCGCTGTATTTACCGACGGTTCGTTTGTTTATATTCCCAAAGGCGTGCGTTGTCCTATGGAATTGTCGACCTATTTTAGGATTAACGCTGCCAACACAGGACAGTTTGAACGCACTTTGATTATTGCTGATGAAGGCAGTCATGTCAGTTATTTGGAAGGCTGCACCGCGCCGATGCGTGATGAAAATCAGCTTCATGCGGCGGTGGTTGAATTGGTCGCGCTGAAAGATGCGACCATCAAATATTCGACCGTGCAAAACTGGTATCCGGGCGATAAAAACGGCTTGGGCGGCATTTACAACTTTGTCACCAAACGCGCCGATTGCCGGGGCGAAAATTCCAAAGTGTCGTGGACGCAGGTGGAAACCGGTTCGGCGATTACCTGGAAATATCCCAGCTGCATTTTGACCGGCGACAATTCCACCGGCGAGTTTTATTCAGTGGCACTGACCAACAATTATCAGCAAGCCGATACCGGCACCAAGATGATCCATATCGGCAAAAACACCCGCAGCACCATTGTGTCCAAAGGCATTTCGGCAGGCAAGGCGCAGAACACTTATCGCGGTTTGGTCAAAGTGTTAAAAAGCGCGGAGAATGCGCGAAATTATACCCAGTGCGATTCATTGCTGATCGGCGACAAATGCGGCGCGCACACCTTTCCTTATATAGAAGTCAAGCAGCCGTCGGCTCAGGTCGAACATGAAGCGACGACTTCCAAGATCAGCGAAGACCAGTTGTTTTTTTGCCAGCAACGCGGTTTGTCGGCGGAAGATGCGGTA
>JBLRXA010000150.1:0-8766 GCA_047920955.1 Methylobacter sp.
TTTTTTGATAAATCACCTTTTCAGGTGGACGACAACTAGTCTGACACAGAGGGATAATCTGCCGCCCTTAAAACTCGATAAGAAACTTCGTATCCAACTTCTTTAAGGTCGGAGATAATAGCCTTTAATGCAGAACCACTAACCCCATCAGCACCTTTTGCACTCAGTAATCCTTTTACTTGCTCTATTAATACCGCTTTTGGCTTCAAAACTTTGGCGAATTCAATCATTTTATGAAGAAGTAAGCCGCGATCATCCTCAAGCGATTTTCGATTGCCAATCAAAGAGAACGATTGGCACGGGGGGCCTCCGGCTAACAAATCTAACTCGCCAGCCTTTAAATCAAGCTGCTTTTTTAAAGAATGGGGTGATATATCGTTGATATCAGTTGCTAAGATAGGGTTAACCGCTCTCCTGACGCACCAGTTTCTCAGTGATTCATGGGCATGCTTATCTATTTCTGAGCAAAAAAGAGGTGTGAAGCCAGCATTGTGCAAGCCCTCATCTAAACCACCGATGCCGCTGAATAGTGAAACTAATGTTTTCATAGAAGACCAATTAGGGATATTTTTAAGAAGTGTATCCATCTTTATATAATAACGCAAACGTTAGGACATATTTTTTTTTGGCCTTCCGGTGCGCTCTCTCGGTCTGGCAGCAAATTCTTTAACTTTCTCTGGCTCAAGCAGCTGGTCACGGCCAATTTTAGTGGACTCCAGCCTACCATCAATTATTAACTGCCTTACTCTTGAAGCTGAAATTCCCAAGATGGCTGCTGCTTCGTTAGTTGAAATTAGTTTTTCCGTCATTCCAAATTTTGCTCAAAATAAGTCTTGCCTTGTAGTATACCTCAGGGTCAAGTATGCCTCACAGTCAGGTCTTTTGATTTATGATTTCCACAAATCAATGTCTTTCTCGGAAATCGCCTAAGCTCTGTAGGGTACGCTGTGCGTACCTTGCAAACGCCATGGCCTTAAAGCGGTACGCGCAGCGTACCCTACGCGGCCCAACACAGCCTTTTGGGCTTACAAAAACGCACTATTATCGTAATCCCGTTGGACAATGCGTCCGGGATTGCCAAGCACGAGGCAATGGGCGGGGATATCTTGTGTGACCACCGCGCCGGCGCCAATGGTGGCGCCATCGCCGATGTTAATATCGGCATATATTCGCGCATGGGCGCCAATATAAACGCCTTCGCCAATGACTAACCCACCATTACTGCCCCCATCCGACCCTAATTTGACTTGTTGCTGGATATTGCAGCAAGAACCGATGCGGCAATTTTTAACTTCAATGCCGCCGAAATGGTTAATGTAGAAACCCGGGGCAATCTCTGCATTTTGTGCCAGATTGATGCCGTAAGCCTTACGTACAAACGCCGATAATAGCCAATAGACGGGATAAAACAGCCACGCAATAAGCCAACCTAAGGTCTGCTTTTGCATACGCCCTAACCAGTGCCCGAAACGGTAGATGACCAGTGCCCGAAGCCCGTAATTTATCCACAGCGAATACGGCAGGTTAAACGCATTCTCTTTACGGTGTACCCGCATGGTGTCGGCACGGATATGCTCAAACATAACCAAGTGCCTTTATATGGCGCATCGCATCAATATCCCGATGCGCCCGTAACTCGGCATTATCAAAATTATGCGATAGCAACCGTGCCGGGTTGCCTGCCATGACCACGCCCGCCGGTACGCTTTTGGTCAACACCGTCCCCGGTAGCAGCGTAGCGCCATCGCCGATGCTGATGGCGCCGTAAATGACACAATCCGACCCTATCCACACATAACGGCCAATGTCCGGGCGGCCCCTGTCAACATGGCTCATGCCCACCGTCACGCGTGTGCCAATCACCGTGCCTGCGCCTGTCCTTGTGCAGCCGAAAATGATCTGCCCTTGATCGGAAAAACAAACACCGCTTTCAATGACGCAATCCTTGCCTATATCAATTTTGGCATTCAGTTTGACGGCTAACTTTAGCAATCCAAGCGGGATCAACAGGATGCGCCAAAACCATTGATGATAAGGGTGATGGGGGTTGCGCTTTACATGCAGCCAGTGGGCAATACGATAAGTCAATACCGCCTGCAAACCGGACGAACTCAGCAACACCCCTAAACGCGAAAGCCAGCTTATCCGGCGTCCCGGCCAGCGTCGCCGATGGGCCGCATCAATGTCGTCGGCCATCCGGCTAGTCGGCGGCATTGGCCTAAGTTGCCCACGCCCTAACACGCGGCTCATTTCGCCGCCTGCCCGACCGGGAGTGCGCCGATAAAGCCCAGCAAGGCTGTGGCCACCATATCTTGTCCGCGCTCGTTAAGGTGGCCGCCATCATGGGTCAACTCAGGGCATAATGCCTCGACCTGTTGGCCATCGACATCCACTTGGCATGTTTCGCCGTTCGCTTCGGCTTCAATCCGTGCCAGGTCGAACAAGCGCCCCGTCGGCGCGTAACGTTCCCGAATCCGTCTGTTGAATTGGGCGCGTTTGGCATTGTCCTGATAGCCGCCAGGCTCCTTGCCCATGAGCCGCTTGATCCAAGCCTTCGACCCGGTTTGCGCCGCCGTCAATGGTGCGGTGACGGCGACGAAACGGGTATCCGGATAGTTCCACGCCAACGCATCCAGACCGGCAATGTACGCGTCGGCTATCTGCTCGGCATCAGTGTCGGCGTTAAAATCGATATAGCACAATTTCATCAGCGCCATATCGGCGCCTTGAGCGGCCCCGGCATCAATGGCGGCTGCAAAATCCTTGATTTTGGAAATGGGGTCTTTGTTCTGGCCAATAAGAAAATGGCTGATCCCCGCCGATGTCGGCGCTGTGCGCTGCTCGCTGATATTGATTTTGACGCCGCGCTGATCGGCCAAACGCTGTAGGCCGTTGAGGATATCCCAACCCACCGACTGATGGCCGAAAACCACGCGCTTGGTATCCAACGCTTGCCATTCCAGGGTATTGATGGGCATGACCGCCTCCTGTTTTGATTCAGCCTGTATTGGCGATAGGTGCATCATGCTAATCATGAACAGCCATAAGAATTTATTTTTCATCGTAGTTCTCCGCTTAATACCGGTGCTTTAGTCTGCGGGCCTGTGACCGGCTCAATAGTCACTGCCGGCCAATGCAAGGGCGCGGTGGCTTTACGTTTGGCTTCAATGTCATGGTAGATAAATTCGGCTTGTTCGGGCCCGATCGCCAGCGTTTTTGCCAAGGTAGCAGGCGGTTCGCCGTTGTTATAAGCCAGCAAGGCCAGATCCATCTTGTCGTAAGGCAGGGCGAAATAAAATTCGTCCTGCCCTTGCGTCATGCTGTAAGTGTCGGTGGTGGGCGGCGCATTGCAGACCGCTTCGGGAAGCCCCAAATAACGCGCCAAGGCGTAGACCTGGGTTTTATACAAGTGCGCGATGGGTTTGACATCAGCCGTACCGTCACCGTTTTTGACAAAAAAACCCTGGTCGTATTCCAGCCGGTTAGGTGTGCCAATGACCGCATAATGCAAACGGTCGGCGTGAAAATATTCCAGGTTTTTTCGCACCCGTTGTTTGAAATTGGTGGCGGCGACGATTTGCAGGTAATTTTTCGAATCCAGCCGCGCTTCGAATTGCTGCCCTTCCGGCGCTTGCACGATTAAATTGAAATAGTTGAACTGCCCGGCTTGGCCGCCGGCAATGGCAATTTTGCTTTTCCAGCCGTCGGCATAGTCGGGAAATACGGCGCGAATGGCTTGGTCGCGCCAGCGGTAACAGCCGAGCGCGTCTAGTGTCGGGGCAATATCGAACAGCTCGTGGGCAATGCCGAGTTGCCCGGCCACCATGTGGCCGCGAATGGCACTTTCAGAAGCGGAATCGCGTTCCGGCAACAATAGGCCGAACACCCGTTCGCTGCCGACCGCCTGCACCGCCAAGGCCGCGCAAACGGCACTGTCGACACCGCCGGAAATGGCGATAATTAGGCCGCGACGGTGTAAATGGCTGCGCAAAAACTCGCGCAAACGTTCGGCAATTTTGGCAACTTCAGCGGCTTCGTCGAGCCTAAGCGTAGCGATTAGATTCGTTGTAGCAGTAAGGTTCCGTGCGGCAGCAAGATGGATAGACATAAGCAAAGCTCCTCAAATTAACTTAATTGGGCAAGCAAGGCCGCATACTGTTGCACTATCAACTTACGCGATAACTTGCCATTGTCGGTACGCGGCAGTTCGGGCACTATCAGGACGTGTTTGGGCACCATGTAGTTTTCCAGGCGTTCGCTACAAAGGCGCTTAATCTGTTGCGCCGCCAATTTTTCACCGTCACGCACACTGACAACAGCGCAGACCGCCTCACCCAGTAATGGGTCAGGGACACCTGCAACGACGACATCCTGCACAGCGGCAAGGCTGTAGATGACATTTTCAACCTCAATAGGACTGACTTTTTCGCCCCGGCTTTTGATCATCTCATCACTGCGGGCGACAAAATAAAAATCGCCATCGGCGTCTTGCCGGAATAAATCGCCGGTTTTCAACAGCCATTCGCCGGGTACTGAGCCGGGTATCAACACCTCGGCGGTCCTTTCCGGTTGCTTCCAGTAACCCCGCATCAAATGGGCGCCGCGCACATGCAAACAACCGACTTCACCCGGCGCCACCGCAAGGCCGTCTTCGTCCAGCAATAACAGTTCGGTGCCGGGTATCGCACAGCCTACCGATTCCGGTTTAAGCTCGGCCAACGCAGGCTTTAAATAGGCGCTACGAAAACACTCGGTTTGCCCGTACATTTTGTATAAACCGGCTTGTGGGAACATCTGCCGAATACCGGCGATAAATTCTGTCGGCAATGCGGCGGCGGCATTGGTGACTCGGCGCACACTGGGAAAATGCAGCGGATGTTTAGCATGTTGCGCCAGCATCATGGCAAAAATTGTGGGCACACCGGAAAAACTGGTGACCGCTTCGTCCTGCATACGCTTGAATACTTGGCCCGGATAAGTGAACGAACGCTCCAACACCAAAGCAGCGCCTGCATGTACCGCAGAAAACCACTGCAACAGGCCATAGCCGAAATTAAGCGGTAACCCGGAAAACAGACGGTCATCTGCCGAAAGACCCAGATATTCATTAATGCTGTCCAGCACAAACAACAGCGATTGGTGCGTATGCATGACCCCTTTGGGATCGCCGGTGGTGCCTGAGGTATAAATTAAGGCTGCCAAATCCAAGCTGATTGCTTTTTGTGGCGGCGGTGTCGTCGGCATCTTGGCCAAGGCCGCGTCCAGATTGTCAATGCGCGCAAACTTTGTTTTTAACCCAGCCGCAGACAAGACCCTTAACGTCGGCAACTGCGCCGCAACCGGCTCGAACACCCGCTCCAGATGCGGCTCCGCGAGCAATATGCAACTACCGGCATCGCGCAAAATAAACGCCAACTTGTCCGGCTTGGTTTGCACATTAACGGCAACGAAAACAGCATCCGCCAGCAACACGCCATATATTGACGCCGCGCATTGCCACGAATTGTCCATAAAAATAGCCACCCGGTCGCCCCGGCGCACACCGTGCGCATGCAAGACATGAGCCAGGCGACAAGCGTAGTGCGCCACTTCGGCGTAGCTCATGCGCCTATTATCGGTAACTAGAGCAGTACGATTTGGATGCACGGCGGAAACAGTAAGCAAACTATCTTGCAGCACTCGGTTGATAGTACTCATTGCGGTTCACGCAGGAACAAGCTGCTTACGCATAATAAAAGCCGCTAACTTGTTCACCGAATCAAGGTTGGCCGGCAGCATCTCATCGTCGCTCACTTTGATGCCAAAGGTGTCTTCGATGAACAAGATGATTTCCAGAACGCCGGTTGAATCAATGATGCCTTGCGTCAAAAATGAATCGTCATCCTGCAACACCGATGGGTCTTCGGTAAACAACAGGTTGCCCAAAATGTAATCTCGGATAGTCGTTTTCATAATCATAATTTACAGTGAGGTTAATAAAGGCTGGAACTGCCCGCCTCGCGGATAGTCCGGGAAAATTGTTCAATAAAAAAATAATGGCACAACTGTGTCGACAACACGCCGACCAGCGCCATGTTGTCTTTATAAGCCAACACACTGCCGCGCCGCGCCTTGTTCAGCAAAAAACCGACTTTTTGCACATCGAAATAGCCATAGCGGTTGAGCTTGTCGGCGCTGAGCAGATCATCAACATAGGCGGGCGGCTGTGCGGAAAAAAAGGCTGGGATGTCGGGGGCGCGATACGGCTGTTTATGGCGTCCGATAATTTGCTGCGGCAAGTGGTTTTTCATCGCCTGTTTAAGCAAGTATTTTTCGTTCAGCGCACGCATTTTCAGACGCGGATTCAGGCGGTTGGCAAACTCAATCACACGGTGATCCAAAAACGGAAAACGCCCTTCCACCGAATGGGCCATCAGCATCCGGTCGCCCTGCGAACACAATAAATAACCGCCCATCAGCGTTTTTGCCTCCAAATAGTGCGCACGGTTAGCCGGGTGCCAGCGGCCAAAAGCCGTAGGCAACTGCCCGGTCAAGCCGGTGGCCGCATCTTCGCGTAACGCGGCGTTAAGCTGCTGCGAGAAAAAGACTTTGCATTGCGCGGTGGTGAACCAGCGGGGCAAATGGCTGAACCCCGGTTGCTCAGGCTGATCCAGCCCAATGCTGTAATAATTGCGCAAATAGTTTTGCGCCTGCGCGCCGGACGTTTCCAGATACGGATACAAGGCTTTCAGCAACAAAGGCCGCCATTCGGATTGCGGCTGGCGCGCACAGAACTGGCGGATTTTGGCTTCCTTGAACAGGTCGTAACCGCCCAGTGTTTCATCGGCGCCTTCGCCGGTGAGCACGACTTTATAACCGGAGGCGCGCACCAAGCCGGACAACTGCCGCATCGGCGTCGGGGCGGTGCGCAAAATGGCGGTTTCGGCGTGGAAAACGGTGGCGGGGAAGTGTTCGGCAATATCGCTGTTAGTACAGCATATCCGGCTGTTTTCGACGCCAAGATGGTCAACCATTTGCTGCTGGAACGCCGACTCGTCAAGGGCGGCTTGTTCAAAGCCGATGGAAAACGTTTTTAGCGGGGCCGCCGAATGTCGGCGAATTAGCGCCACCAATGCTGAAGAATCAAGCCCGCCGGACAGATAAGCGCCGACCGGCACATCGGCGCGCAGACGGATAGCGGTGGCATCGGCCAGCAAGGCGTAGAGCTGTTCGCCCAATGCGCTGTCCGACCCGGCCAGGTAATCGCCCTGCTCAGGAAACTGCCAATCCCAATAGCGTGACTCACGCACACAGCCGTTTTCCACGGTCAGTAGGTGTCCGGGCGACACCTCGAAAATATTTTCAAACAGGGTGTTCGGGCTGCGCGGTGCCCAGAAGGTGAAGATTTGATCCAGTGCTGCCGGGGAAATATGCGGCGCTGTCGTTAATTGCGGCAATAAGGCCTTGATTTCGGACGCGAACAACAACCGCTCGCCTTGGCGGGTATAAAACAGCGGCAAAATACCGGCCCGATCCCGTACCAGCAACAAACGTCGGCGGCTTTCATCCCACAACGCGATGGCGAATTGGCCGTTCAGCTGTTGCACAAAAGCGTCGCCGTACTCTTCGTAGGCATGGACGATGACTTCGGTGTCGCTGTCGGTATAAAAACAATGGCCGCGTTTGCTTAAGTCGGCGCGCAATTCAAGATAATTGAAAATCTCGCCGTTAAAGCTGACCCAAACGCTGCTATCTTCGTTATGAATAGGTTGGGCGCCACCAGCAAGGTCGATGACGCTCAGGCGGGTATGCCCCAAACCGATACGCTGACTGGGGGCGATATAAACGCCATGACCATCCGGCCCACGATGCCGCAATGGCGGCAACATGCTGCGCACATCCCGTTCGCTGATGTTGGCCTGCATCGACAAAGCCGCAATACCGTTAATCCCACACATGCGCATTCCTTCAGTCCGCGTTACCCAGAGGCCGCGTATAAAACGAAGCCGTTGGACAGCATTCTAAGGAGAAATTATGGGAAAAAATATTGGTGGAAATACTTAGGGATAATGCGGCATCTCAAGGGTGCTGATTTATTTATGTTTACCGTGAAGACCATGAAGGACTTGAAGATATGACACTATTTAAGTGCGTATGTGATATTGAGACAGTTTATAAAGCACTCTGCTCTTCCCTTCATTATCTTCATGCCCTTCATGGTCTTAAAAATGAGTTATGAACAGTGCATTCCCACAGCAACTTGCCGCCGCGCTCAATACAAATCCACCGGATCGACATCCAGTGACCAACGCACTTTTTTTGCCTGCTTCAGTTTTTCGATGTGCGGCATCAGCACATCAAGAAAGGCGTGCAGCTCTGACCGCCTGCTGCTCTGGAACAAGAGTTGATAACGGTACAAGCCTGCCCGCCGCGCCATTGGCGCGGCAACCGGACCTAAAATCTGGGTATGGCTTTGGCAATGCGCCTGAGCCAGTTCCAGCACGGCCTGCAAAAATAGTTGCGGCGCAGTCACATCAATGGCCTGCACCCGTAACAGCGCCTGATAACTGAACGGCGGCAATGCCGCCTGCTTACGCTCCACCAAGGCGCTTTGGGCAAAGCTGTTATAGCCTTGGCTAATCAGCGTAGTCAATAAAGGATGCTCCGGCTGCCGGGTTTGCATGATCACCCGCCCCGGCTTTTCTTCACGCCCGGCGCGGCCGGAAACCTGCACAATCATTTGCGCCAATTTTTCCGGCGCATGAAAATCGATGCTGAACAGGCCGC
>JBLRXA010000151.1:0-8750 GCA_047920955.1 Methylobacter sp.
CATCCGTCATTTCAAAGCGCGATGATCTGGCGCTTGTTTTTTGGCGGCATGACCTGTGCCGGATTTGTTTTGTTAGTCTGGGATTTGTTAACCATAGGCAAGGGGGAAACCAGAAAAGCACCGGACATTATTGAAAGTTAGGTGATTTCCGAAAAATAACATCCCCTGATGATCTTGGGCTGTAGAAAAAACAGAGCCCACGAACATCAAAAAAATAAGCAAGAAATCGCGCATATACCAGCCTACAAAACTGGCAGGAGACGAAAATGAAATTGTTGGCGAATTCAACCCATAAATGCAACGCCCAGCAAATTGGCAATTACGTCTAATTTTAGAATACTTTCACAGCCTCTCCAGCTTGGGAACGCCTATCTTGACCGTGGATTGAAACATGCTCCCCTTGGCTAATGGCTGCGCGTCGAGGGTGGCATTCTGTTAAAAATATCCTATACTCGCGAAGTGGTTGTAATAAGGCCACTTTTTTATAAAACAATAAAAACCAAGAGGATTGATCATGAGAAAAACAAAAAAAATTTCTAGCCTTATTGGCAGTGTTTTGCTCGCGGGTGCAAGCGCCAATGCCATGGCTAGCTGCGATGATATTTTTGCAAGCTGGAATAACAGCTTTCTGGCTTCGGCAGTCGGCGTTGAAGGTAACGGCGGTTACGGGCTCCCTATGTGGATAAGCGTCGTCGATGAAACCGGAAAAGTCTGCGCCGTTGCCAATAGCGCGGGCTCAGGCACGGCTATCGGCAATTCATCCTGGCTTGGTAGCAGGGTCATTTCCATACAAAAAGCAACCACGGCCAATTCTTTCAGTTTGGATGGTTTTTCAATCGCAACCAGCAACCTTTATGGCCTGACGCAACCCGGCGGCAGTTTGTACGGCTTGCAGTTCAGCAATCCTGTCGACCCGGCCGCCGCTTATTTGGGCAGTGCCGAACACTATGGCGCAGGTACGGATGACCCGGCGGTTGGCAAGCGCCTTGGCGGCATTAATGTCTTTGGCGGCGGCTTGGCGCTGTACAACAGCCAAAACAAAAAAGTGGGCGCTATCGGTGTTTCCGGGGATACTTCGTGTACCGACCATGCCGTAGCTTGGCGATTACGTGCATTAATGGGGCTTAATCATGTGCCCGGCGGTTTTATCAGCGGCTATGCCGCAAAACCTGACGGGGCGCTTGGTGATGAAATGATCATCGGCAAGGGCGATGTGGCCAATACCTACAAACAGCCGAGCTGTGCGCACAATGCCATACTCAACCCTAGCGCAGGCGCTGAAACTGGCGTGATTGTCGAGTAACGCAACTTTTGCCCCTTCGCCTTTTATTGCACATCCGCGCTAAGGGGCAAATTTCCATCCTTATAGGTTCATGCAAAATTATCTACTGGTCATTGCTTCAATAATCGCTACCGGTTGCGCGGCAAAACAAGCAATACCGGTCAATTCTACGGTTTCGCCGCCCCCTGTCGAATTGCTTGGGCACGGCGCGCGTTTACCTACAGCGGAAGAATTGGCGCAAGAAAAAACCTACGATGCGCGGCAAGTGGCACGCGCCATTGAAAAACTGGACAGTGCTGACGTACACCAACGCATTGTCGCGACAGAAACCTTAAACGCTTATCAAACTCCAGAGTCTGAGCGGCAATTAAGTCATATTTTGCTGAATGATGGCAATGCCCAGGTACGCCAAACGGCGGCCCAGAGCCTCGCCTTATTTAAGGGCTTATCCACCCCTACCATAAACGCCCTGTTCAAAGCATTGGATGATAATGCCGAAAAAAACCGCCAAGAAAGTGTGCGCACTTTATTAAATTTTACCTTGCGTTTGACTACTGATAGCGGCACATACCGGCAAATTCTCGGCACAATACGTACAAAACTAAGCTCATCTTTGCTGTATCCCGATGTTCGTAGCAGCCTAGCGGCATTTATGAAAGATCAAGAACCGGTGAGCAACGTCCTTTTCTCTGCACCTGTCGGCATAAAATCCAGCCATTAATGCAGTTCGCCATCAACAGGGACACGGTTTGGCAACATCAATGCGCCGCAAAAAACCGCTTCATCACCCGGATCATATAATCATGATCGAACACGCCAGCACTTTCGCGGATACTGTGCATCGCCCACATCGGGCTGCCGACATCAATTGAGCGGATGCCCAGTTTGGCCGAGGTGATAGGCCCTATGGTGCTGCCGCAAGGCAGGTCGCAGCGGTGGGAATAGGTCTGGTAGGGCACATCGGCTTGTTTGCACCAGTCGGCAAACATCGCCGCTGACACGCTTTCGGTGCTGTAACGCTGATTGGCGTTGATTTTAATCACCGGGCCTTGGTTGACGCCAACTTTGTGTTCGGGGTCGTAAGCATTGGGGAAGTTGGGCTGATAGGCATGAGCCATGTCGGCGCTGATCATGAAACTTTTTGCCAGCGCACGGGCCATATCTTCGCTGCCTGCGGCAGTCGCTAACGCAATGCGCTGGAGCACGTCGGGCAGAAAACTGCCGTCAGCGCCTTTGTTGCTTTGGCTGCCGATTTCTTCATGGTCGAACAGTGCGCACACCCGCGTCGTGTCGGCTTGCGGTGTCGCGTCATCCAGCAAGGCCTGTAATGCGGCATGGCAGGAGGCCAGATTGTCCAGCTGGCTGTCGGCATAAAATTCGCTGTCCGCGCCCCAGAATGCGCCTTTCTGGGTGTCATACACGGCCAAATCCCAAGATAATATGCGTTCTGCGGCCAGGCCGGATTGCTGTTGCAATAGCGTTGAAAAATAAGCGGGCGGCAGTTGCGCTTCGGTCGATGCCGACAAAATCAGCGGCAATTCGGTTTGTTTTTGCAATTTTAGGCCGTCTTCATTAACTGCCCTGTTCATGTGAATGGCCAGGTTAGGCAGGCGCAGCAGCGGCTGGTCGAATTTGACCAATAAGCCCGCTATGCCGCCCTGATCGGTTTTATAGGCAATGCGCCCGGCCAGGCTCAAATCCCGGTCGGTAAAGGTTGCCAGTATCGGGCCGCCGTAAATTTCGACGCCCAGCCTTAACAGGCCATCCATGCTGCTCGCGGCATTCGGCTTTATGCGTAGGCCGGGCGAGTCGGTATGGGCGCCGATGATGTTAAAGCCGGTTTCGGCCAGCGGTTTTTGACCCACTATAAACAGCACGATAGACGAATCGTCGCGCACCACATAATAGCGCCCGCCCGGCTGCAATGCCCATTTGGCGGTTTCATCAAGGCGTTGCCACGTTAACGATTGGCTTGTAAGACGGCTTTCGATAGTGCCGACAACATGCCAGGGGCTTGGGCTGGCATCGATAAAATTTAGTAAATCGTGTACGTGTTGTTTGGCGCTCATAATCTCTCTTTCAAGTCTAAAGCTGCGGAATTGATGCAGTAACGCAGTCCTGTCGGTTGCGGGCCATCGTCAAAGACATGGCCCAAATGTGCTTCGCAGACTTTGCAAACCACTTCAACGCGGCGCATTCCGTGGCTGCTGTCGACATGCTCGGCAACGCTGTGTTCGGACAATGCCGCCCAAAAACTCGGCCAGCCGGAGCCAGAATCGTATTTAGTTGTTGAATCAAACAAGGCATTGCCGCAGCAAATACAGTGATAAATGCCGTCTTTTTTGCAGTCGGCGTATTTGCCGGTAAACGGCGGCTCGGTGGCTTTCAGGCGGCAAATGTTAAATTGCTCAGGCGTTAATTTTTGTTGCCATTGTGCATTTTCGTCGTGTTCTTGGTCGCTCATAGTTTTACCCCATAACAAGCATTGATAATGATGCCTATTGTACGCGTTCAATAGGCAAAAGGCAGGCTGTGGCAATCACTGATTAACAGCGCAGTATTATGGTAAAAAATCCGTATAAAGTGGTCTTATCTGTACCATCCGTGCCCCATTAATCATTTTTATCAGTGGCTGGGGCGTTACGAAAAAACAACGATTAGTTATGATTTTGGCCTATGCTACAATGCAACTGTTTATAAAATTTTAACTTACGTGATTAATCATGACAGAACAAATGACTAGCGGAATTGAATTGATGTTTGTCGGCATGGGCATCGTGTTCCTGTTTTTGACCATGCTGGTGTTCGCCATCAACCTGATGTCGGCATTGGTGCAGCGTTATTTTCCGGAAATCCCGGTAGCAAAAACAGTCCCCGGCATCACCACCGACAGTGATAAAAGCGTGGTTGCCGCGATCACCGCCGCCGTGCATCAGTACCGAAAAAAGCATCATTAACGGCCAACAGGCCTGCCGTTATAATTTACCCAGATTTCAGGAGAAACAAGTAGCATGTCCACCATTGTAAAGCAGCCCTTAGGTATCACCGAAGTCGTACTGCGTGATGCCCATCAATCCATTTTGGCGACACGGTTACGCATCGAAGATATGTTGCCTATTTGCGCAAAACTCGACCGGATCGGTTACTGGTCCATTGAATCCTGGGGCGGCGCTACGTTTGATGCCTGCATCCGCTATCTGGGCGAAGACCCTTGGGAAAGGTTGCGTCTGTTGAAAGCCGCAATGCCCAACACGCCGCAGCAAATGCTGTTTCGCGGCCAGAATATCCTGGGCTACCGGCATTATGCCGATGACGTGGTCGACAAGTTTGTCGAGCGTTGCGTGGTCAACGGCATCGATGTGTTCCGCGTATTCGATGCGATGAACGACATGCGCAATATTGACCATGCGATCAAGGCGGTACTGCGCACCGACGCCCACGCCCAAGGCACCATTTCTTACACTACCAGCCCTGTGCATACCTTAGATTTATGGGTAAGTCTGGGCAAACAGATTGAAGACATGGGTGCGCATTCGATTTGCATCAAAGATATGGCCGGATTGCTCAAGCCTTACGAGGCTTTTGAGCTGGTCAGCCGTTTGAAAGCCAGCACCCAAATTCCGCTTCATTTGCATTGCCATGCCACGACCGGCTTGAGCGTGGCTACGTTGATCAAGGCCGCCGAAGCCGGTGTCGATAATGTCGATACCGCCATTTCCTCAATGAGCATGACTTACGGCCATAGCCCCACCGAAACCATCGTTGCCAGCCTCGAAGGTACCGGCCGCGATACCGGTTTGGATTTGCTTGAAATGGAAGCGATTGCCGCCTATTTCCGCGACATCCGCAAAAAATACGCGCACTACGAAGGCAGCCTGAAAGGCGTTGACAGCCGTATCCTGATTTCCCAAGTGCCGGGCGGCATGTTGACCAACATGGAAAGCCAGCTGAAAGAACAAGGCGCTGCCGACAAGTTCGACGAAGTCATGCTGGAAATCCCTCGTGTCCGCGAAGATTTGGGTTTTATTCCGCTGGTCACGCCGACCTCGCAAATCGTCGGTACTCAAGCCGTAATCAACGTGATGAACGGCGAACGCTACAAAAACATCACCAAGGAAACCGCCGGCGTTTTAAAAGGCGAATACGGCGCGACACCGGCGCCGGTCAACAAAGCCCTGCAAGACAAAGTGCTGAACGGCGCGCAGGCGATTACCTGCCGCCCCGCCGATCTGCTGGAGCCGGAAATGGACAAGCTGATTGCCGAAGTGCGCGAAAAAGCTAAGGCCGAAGGCGTAAGCCTGGCTACCAACATCGAAGAAGACGCATTAATCAACGGCCTGTTTGCGCAAGTCGGCTGGAAGTTTTTGGCCAATCGGGGCAATCCGGCCGCTTTTGAAGCCGCGCCCGATGCGCAGGCTTTAGCGGCGGTTAATGTGCCACAGGCAAACGTGGGCACTACAAATGCCCAGCCGCAGACCGAAGCTTATACGGTCAACGTCGACGGCAGGAATTACAGCGTCATTGTCGGCGCTAATAATGCCGCGTTGTCGATACAGCCGATCATCAATGCCGCCGATAGCGAACCGACACCCGGCAGTGGCGCCGTAGTCGAATCGCCGATGTCCGGCAATATTTTAAAAGTCCTGGTGGCTGTCGGCAGCGTCGTTGCCGAAGGCGATGTCGTGGTCATCATGGAAGCGATGAAAATGGAGACAGAAGTGCGTTCTAAATCGGCCGGTATCGTCAGCGCCATTTATGTCAAAGAAGGCAGCGCCGTTTCCGGCGGCGATGTATTGCTGTCTTTGTAAAAATTTACTGGAATATAAAGGGTAGCCAACCGGCCGCCTCTAAATGATTTAATTAAGAGACGCTCATGGAAAATCTCATTTCACTCTGGCAAAGCACCGGCATTTACAATTTTACCGGCGGTCAGGTCTTTATGATGCTGATCGGCTTTTTACTGCTGTTCTTGGCCATTAAAAAAGGCTTTGAACCTTTGTTGCTATTGCCGATAGGCTTTGGCGCCATACTCAGCAATATCCCGGTGGCCGGTATCGCCGAAGAAGGCGGCATTTTGTATTACCTGTATTTCGGCATCAAGCTCGGCATTTTCCCGCTACTCATTTTTATGGGCGTGGGTGCAATGACCGATTTCGGCCCGATGCTGGCGAACCCTAAAACCTTGTTGCTGGGTGCGGCGGCGCAATTCGGTATTTTTGCCTCATTGCTCGGGGCGTTGGCGCTTGACATGATTCCGGGGCTGGAGTTTTCCTTAAAAGATGCCGCCGCCATTGGCATCATCGGCGGCGCCGATGGCCCGACCGCGATTTATGTCGCATCAAAACTGGCGCCCGATTTGTTGGGGGCGATTGCCGTTGCCGCTTATTCTTATATGGCCTTAGTGCCACTGATACAGCCACCGATCATGCGCGCCTTGACCACTGAAGATGAACGCAAAATAGAAATGCAGCAATTGCGTGTGGTGAGCAAGGCCGAAAAGATTGTTTTCCCGTTAATGTTGTTGGTCATTTGCACGTTGCTGTTACCCTCAGCCGCGCCTTTAATCGGCATGTTTGCTTTGGGTAATTTGATGAACGCTTGCGGCGTGGTTGAACGCTTAAGCCAAACCGCGCAAAACGAATTGATCAACATCGTCACTATTTTCTTAGGCTTGGCAGTCGGTTCAAAGCTCAGTGCCGAGGCTTTTTTGCAAGTCAAAACCTTGGGTATTTTGGCACTAGGCGCGATTGCTTTTAGTATCGGCACAGCGGCTGGCGTGATTATGGCGAAAATCATGAACAAATTTAGCAGCACCCCGATTAACCCTTTAATTGGAGCCGCCGGTGTCTCTGCCGTGCCAATGGCGGCGCGGGTCGCCAATAAAATGGGGTTGGAGAGCAACCCGCATAACTTCCTGCTGATGCATGCGATGGGGCCTAATGTCGCCGGGGTGATTGGTTCGGCGGTGGCGGCCGGCATTTTGTTGAGTTTGGTTAAATAAGGCCATTTCCTGAAAAGAATAGTCCTAAATAATTGTCCACGAAAGCCACGAAAAAACACGAAATTTTCGTGGCTTTCGTGATTTTTGTGGATTTTTTTGCAGCCCAAGATTGTTGCTCATCGTTATAAATACAGCGTTTTCAGATTGCCTTAGATGTGGAGTACAAACCTAGGTTTGTACTCCATTGTCTAACTAATCGAGATTGACACTGCTGTAAGTATCTACGACCTGCATATCGCACCGTTTCTTATTGCGCCACTTCAATCGTGCGCCGTCCATCCCAAAACTGCGATTTTTTGACGGCATCAGCCACCTGCGCCAAACCCTGTTCCACGCCGCCTGTTAATTGGCTCAGGCACTTCTTCGCTAATACGCCCGTATTGCCGACAATGGTTTGACCGTGAGCGGGTAAGGTTTGCACCGTCATGGACAGCTTGTCGTAACAGATTTTTCCGGGATAAACGACTTTGTGTTCGATGATATAGCGGCTGCTTCTGACCTTGTTGTCGACTAATTCGGTAGTCTCATTGACCCATATTCTGGCCGGTTCGACGACCCACGTTTCAAAACATCTGATGGCCAGATCGGGGCATTGCTGGACTTTGCTTGAGGTCGTATTAAGCCCTTCGTTAATCAGTGTTTTTTGTTTGCCAATCAACTCGCGGGCTTCGTGGGCAATGTGTTGTATGGCTTCAATATGGTGCTGGATTTGTGTTAGAGCGGGGCTGATTATTTTTTCATCAAAGCCGTTGATAATCTGATGCCGACATTGCTGAATGGTGTTGAGTGTTTTTCCCAGCAGCGAGTGCTGGGCATAGGCCAATTTCGACTCCAATTCCTGGATCCTTAAATCGCGCTCGGCTAACGATTGGTTCAGCAACAAGATGGTTTGCTTATCTTGCGCCAGTTGTTCGGAAAGTTTGGCAACCTCCTTTTCCAATTTTGTCAGCTTCGTCAACCTGCTTGTTTTCGTGCCATTATTCGTTGATGCCATGTTTACGCCCCTCTTATGTAATTGTTTATATTTATTATTATGTGTTACGGTCAAACGGGGGTATAGATAACAAAGCGGCGCTTTAAAGTCAATGAAATGAGCCGTGGCTGTTTTGGCCAGTGATAAAACGCCGCAATACCTGCCGGTATGGCGGCGCGTTTTGCAGGGGAGGCATTTTGGCGGGGGTGATTATTGCGTGCTTTGGTCGATGTCTTGACGCTGTTGTGCGGCGGCATCGTTAAGCACTTGTTCAACTTGTTTTGCCTGCTCTAAGGCATCCCGTTGCGTCTTGAGCAAATCAATGTCGGCGGCTTTAACCGGCTTGTCGTTTTGCTCGTCCTGGCTGCAACCGATTATTGTAATTAGCGCCAGAACTGCGGCTACTTTAATAATGAATTTCATCGATAGTTTCCTCAGGGGGGTGTTGATTTTAAATAATGTCCCTTACGCACAAACACACGCCCCATACTGAT
>JBLRXA010000152.1:0-8730 GCA_047920955.1 Methylobacter sp.
GCTAAGCAAGAAGCCGCATGATTACTAGGATTGCACTTCGGAGTTGAATCCACGTCTTTATTTTTGCCGTCATTTTGTCTATTGCTTCCATCGTCTTTGTTTTCCACCGAGTTCAAAGCAAAATCGATACAGCCACCGAAACAATGACCTCCCCGGCCTCCCTTGGTGATTCCTCAGAGCCTTATCAGCCAAACAACACTCAGCCTTTACTTAAACCGGATACTAAACCCGCTTATCCAGACTTTACCCCGTCCGTTCCCGGTATCCCCGAATCCGCTCCCGCTTATTCGCATTTGATTAAAGTAACCGCCGCGCCTTTTTTGGCCGGTTGCGTCCTTAATACCTTAACTGATAACTGCCAGTGCTACACCAACCAAGCGACACCTTACCAAGTCAGCCAAGAATACTGCCGCGAAACCATCAAAGGCCATAGATTTAACCCGTACATCAAGGCCAAAACGACTTCAAAGCCGCAACCTCAAAACCAAGATCAAAACGATCAAACTATTGTTTTAGGGAGTATTAATAATGACAGCATTAAACACGTTAAGTAAGGATTGGCGGGATTGGGTTCTGGTTAATGTCGGTCGATCTTGCACCGAAGAATCCATGCTTAAGCACATGCTTCCTCTTTTTACCCATGACCAAGCATTAAAATTAATTCGTGAGGCTAGAGAATGCCTATTTCCTGCGTTCTTTCGTCCTTTGATTTCTGTAACAAAAAATCAAATTTTACTCGGTGACATTGTGGCCAGCGTGGCTTTTAGGTTGGCCAATCCTCACATTGTCGTTATTGATAACGTCTTAACCGCCTTAGAGTGCGATCAATTAATGACCTTGGCCATTGGCAAAAACTTGTCATCGTCTACCGTAGTGCATACCCAAACCGGTGAGAGCGTCTTGGGTGACTATCGCACAAGCTCCGGCTGTTTCTTTTCTCGCTCCGAAAATGAACTTGTTGCAAAAATTGAGCGTCGATTATCTAGCCTGAACCGTTGTCCGATCCAGAACGGTGAGGGCATCCAAGTTTTAAAGTATGAAGTCGGCCAGCAATATAAACCGCATTTTGACTACTTCGACCCTAAGAATCCGGGCAGTGTTAAGCATCTTAACCGGGGTGGCCAGCGTGTTGGCACTTTCGTTATTTATCTGTCCGAAGTAGAAGAGGGCGGTTCTACTTTTTTCCCCGAATTAGGGCTTGATGTGTTCCCTCGTAAAGGCTCCGCCGTTTACTTTTCCAGCGTTGACAGTACCGGCAAGCCTTGTACCTTAACCCGTCATGCCGGTTCGCCTGTCATTTCTGGCGTGAAATCGGTTGCTACATACTGGCAACGCGAACGGGCTTATACATAAAAAAAAGCTGTTACGTCCTTGTATCACGTAACAGAACAACATTAACCGATTTCCACAAAAGCCTATAAAAGCTGGTAAAAAAATCATGAAACTATCACAACGTTATTCTCCTATCTCTTTAACTCAATCAACTAATGAAGATCTTACCGGCTTACTGTTTGCTAATGATTACGGTATGCATGATTTATCTTCGGTTAATGTCGTTGGCGCGTCCGTTGATACCATTAGACAACTTTTCTTTGGTGTTCCCAGCGTTTCAATGTTACAAAAATTGGAAGGCTTTGCTGAACAAAAGCAGGAAATTGTCCGTATTACTGCCAACGACCAAATAAACGATGATACTTGGCATTTTACCCGGATGGGCAAAGTTGGCGGCTATCGTTACAAGTTGCAAAATAATCAGGTCGGTATGGTTATCTTGTTTGGTAGCTGGTATGGCAAAATGGATGATGAGGGTTCACACCTGAAAATTGAATTATCCCCTCACTTCATCTCAACCCGTACCGTTGCCCAGATTTGGGATTATTTACACGGTGAATTTTCCGGCATTTCCCGGCTTTTCTTAGATGATCCAAAAGCGAAAGGCTGCGCTATTCACTTAGCTTGTGATTATCAAGGTCATAATTTACCCGTTGATTTTGTTCAAAAATTAACAACTTCTTCCCGTACCGTTCGCGCCTATGACGGTATTTCAACGGTAGATCTATCGGATTTATCTGATGCTGTTGCTACCTATGGCGGTAAAGGTCAAGGTCGTAACTATTTGATAGGTAAAACCATTGCAACTCAAATGTGCCTTTATGATAAAAGCTACGAAATCATTAAATCGGATAAAGTTGATTACTTTCATAATGAATGGGCTGTTTATTCATTGGGTACTTATGATCCTGAACGTACTGTTCGTAGAATAGAAGCACGTTTGCATCATACCGTTATTCGGGAAATCGGCTTGGGTCTAGGTTTGGAATTTGAAGGCTTTAATCAAGTGGCCGATCATCTTACTGATATTTGGCGTTATGCGCTTGAACGTAACCGGCTAATGGTTGATAAAGACTTAATCGACCCGTTTTGGCAGTTATTAATGCAAGATGTTGAATTTTATGTGCCTGCACAAAATGTAATTATCTCCCGCAAAAAAAAAGAATCTGTCGATCCCATAGCTCATAACATATCATCACTAATCGGCAACTTCCTTTCAATCGTTGCCCGGCAAGGCATGACCGCCAAACGGGTGATGGCTCAATTAAGGGCTATGCACGTCTACCCTGAAATTATGACTTATTACCGTGGCCGTGGTTTGAACGAAAATGATCTTTTCGAACAGGTTAAAAAAGGTCTTGACCGACGGCGTTTAATCGGCAAAGCTGCTTAAATAATGACCATTAAGAAAATAGACGGAAAATACCGTCTTGATTGCCGTCCTGATGGCGTAAAAGGTAAACGTATTATCAAGCTGTTTGATACAAAAGGCGCTGCTTTACAGTACCAAAATCAACTTCTTTCAGGTCGTTTTGATACTCTGGCCGATCAGGCCACTGTTGATAATCGACAATTAACCGATTTGATTAATTTATGGTTTGATCTTCATGGTCTTTCTTTAAAATCCTCGGTCGATACAAAAAACCGGCTTTTAAAATTATCTGCTTCATTGGGTGAACCGTCGGCTAAACTACTTAGTCCTGAACTCTTTGCCGGTTATCGTAAATCAAGACTTGATGCTGGTATCAGTCCAGCTACTTTAAATCGTGAATTGATAACCTTAAAAGCCTTGTTTCGTGAACTTAAACGCCTGTCTGTTATTGATTATGAATCGTCTATTTTGACAGTTCGTAAACTTCGGGAAGTCAAAACCGAACTATCCTACTTGACCCAAGAGCAAATTAAACAATTACGGATTCAGGCATCAATGAGCAAAAACGACAGCCTATCTTTTGTCGTATTGATTTGCTTGGTGACAGGCTCCCGGTGGTCGGAAGCTGAAAGTCTTACTTCAACCAACTGCATCAATCAAGGCTTTCAATTTATCGACACAAAAAACAGTTATTCCCGATTTGTCCCCGTTGATCAATCCGTTTTCCTGCATATAAAAAACCGTCTTGACCAAAAACCTTTTAGCTCTTGTTATGCCGCTTTTAGATCTGCGTTTAAAAGAACCGGCCTTAAAGTTCCACCTGGTCAACTTGCCCATATTCTCCGGCATAGCTTCGCAAGCCATTTTGTTATGAACGGTGGCAACATCATTGCTTTGCAAAAAATCCTAGGCCATTCCAGCTTAAACGTAACTATGAAATATTCGCACCTGTCCCCGGATTATCTGGCACAAGCTACCCGATTAAATCCGTTGGCTGATGGTTTTGAAATAAAAAGTGGAAAGAATGTGGAAAGTTTATCGACGGGCATAAAAAAACCAGTTGACCGTAAAGTCTAACTGGTTGATTTATTTAACTTTGGTGGTGGGTCGTGCGCGATTCGAACGCGCGACCATCGCATTAAAAGTGCGGTGCTCTACCGGCTGAGCTAACGACCCAACAAAGACTGCCTATTATACTGATTAATCCGCTTTCAGCAAGTTTTTTTTCAGATTTTTTGATATTGTGTGGGATCTGCTATTCCTGCCCCCATAAAACCGGCTTCTCTAAGGCGGCAGGCGTCGCAGACTCGACAGGCTCGACCTTGCTCATCGGCGGAATAACAGGACACTGTGCGACGGTAATCGACGCCTAAGCCAATGCCTTGTTTGATGATTTCTGCCTTGCTGAGTGCGATCAACGGGGTGTGTATGGTGAAATGCTCGCCTTCTACTCCAGCCTTGGTGGCAAGGTTGGCTAATTGCTGAAATGCCTGGATAAATTCGGGTCTGCAATCGGGATAGCCTGAATAATCGACGGCATTAACGCCAATAAATATATCGGTTAAATTTAACACTTCCGCCCAACCTAGGGCAAAGGACAGAAAAATGGTGTTTCTGGCTGGCACATAGGTGACCGGTATGCCTTGTTGCGGTGTATTAGGCACGGCAATGTGTTCGTCGGTCAGCGCGGAGCCGCCGATTGAGCTTAAACCCAGCTTGATGATTTTATGGTCTTCGACGTGATAATCGGCAGCTATCTGCGTAGCGGCTGTCAGTTCGGCATTATGCCGCTGGCCGTAGTCAAAGCTTAAGGCATAACAGCTGTAGCCTTGTTTTTTGGCGAGAGCCAGTACGGTGATGGAGTCTAATCCGCCGGAGAGCAGGACGATGGCTTTTTTTTGCATACGAGTTTTAAGCTTCGTTTTACTTACCTTGGGCATCATCCCAAAGTATTTTGTGGAGTTGGATTTGAAAGCGGACGGGTAATCTGTCCTCTAGTATTTTTTCGGCTAAGGCGGTTGGGTTTTGCTGCCCCATCACGGGTGAAAATAATATTTCACAACGGTTGACCAAGTCATACTCGGTTAAAACGGTTTTTGACCAGAGATAATCTTGCTCGTCACCAATCACAAATTTGACTTGGTCTTGGCTGGTCAGGTAGCCAATATTTTGATAGAGGTTTTTGCTTAATTCGCCGGAGCTGGGTGTTTTAAGATCCATGACTTTGACCACGCGCGGGTCAACGGCCGATACATCCAGCGCGCCACTGGTTTCCAATGAAACACGGTAGCCTTTATCAAGCAGGCGGGTCATTAATTCAAGGCAACCGGGTTGCGCCAACGGTTCGCCGCCGGTTACGGTGATATAGCGGGTTCCGTACTGTTCAGCTTCGGCGATGACCGCATCAATGCTTAGTTTCTGTCCGCCACTAAACGCATAAGCGGTGTCGCAATAGACGCATCTTAATGGACAGCCGGTGAGGCGAATAAACACGGTGGGCAAGCCGACTGTGTTTGATTCACCCTGTAAGGAATAAAAAATTTCGGTGATACGTAGCAAACTCACCTCTATTGTTTAACTTCATCAAGCGAAAGCAACTTTTTTGCCGCACGCTGAGCTGCTGTCGAATTGGGAAACTCTTTGGTGACACGCGTTAAATATTCACGGGCTTTGGCAGTATTTTTCTGTTCATCCTCGATATAGCCCAGTTTCAATAGCGCATCAGGTACTTTCAAACTGTCTGGATACTTCTCAACGACAGCATTGAAAGCTTGGCGAGCCAAATCAATATCCTGATTAACCCGATAGGCTTCGCCTAGCCAATATTGGGCATTATGGGCATACTCGCTGCCTGGATTTTTATTGAGCAAGGTAGTAAATAGGGTAATGGCCTGGCTAGTATGTCCATTTCTAAGCGCGTCATAAGCCTGCTGGTACTGCTGTTTTTCATCGCCCTGAGGCTGTTCGGCAGCCTGTGCAGGCGATGCGGCTTTACCATCAGAAACAACGTCTTCTGGCGCACCTGCTGCAACTGGCGATTCGGCTGCTTCAACATTAGCTTCAGGCGAATCTGCCTGTACTGGTGTGGACTCTGCCGCAGCCGGTTTGAGGCCTTCGGTTTTCTTTTCCAACGCTTGCATCCGCTCATCGAAATCGGCATACAGGGTCGTTTGGGCTTGTTTCAGCTCGGCAATCGAATTGGCTTGCTCTTCTAGCTTGCCGGTCAGTTGCCGCACTTCGGCTTGCAGTTGATCCAAGCGTGCCATCATTTCATAGAACACATTGGGCGATGACGGGACAACACCCATTTGATTGGCGGCCAGAACCATTGAATTATCAACCAAGGGTGCCGGTTCTGCGTTGGCAGTGCCGCACAGACACAGCAGCATGATAAAGCGAGCTTTCATCAAATTTCCTTGCTGGTTTGAAATATCCCACTTTAGGGGAACCGTTAGATTTGACAACGATGTGTTCTCATCGTTATCTTCTGGTAACCTCCTCGTTCACGGGGAGGCAAGCCAGCGGCCTCATCTGTCGATGGCTTTGTCAGTCGATAGATGAGATCGAATGTGGATTGAAATATTTATTTGCCTTGATACACGAATTCAACACGGCGATTCAGTTCCCAGGCGGCTTCATCATGGCCGAATGCCGCCGGTTTTTCTTCGCCGTAACTGACAATGTCCAACTGATTGTCACTCACCCCTTGAACTCTCAGCATACTGGCTACCGATTTTGCACGTTGCTCACCCAAGGCAATGTTGTATTCGCGGGAGCCGCGCTCATCGGCATGGCCTTCCATGACCACACGCTGATAAGGGTGCGCCACTAAATAATGTGCGTGGGCAGCGATGACCGGAACAAAATCATCCTGAACTTGGCTGCTGTCGAGCATAAAATAAATGGTGCTTTTTGACAGCGGATTGCGCGGGTCGCTGAATTCGGGCCCGATTGCGGCATTGGGGTACATGTCTGAGGTATTGGGGTACATCCCGGACGACCCGTTCATTTCAGAGCCGGATAAGCCCGAGCCATTATTTAGCCCCCTGACCGACGCATCGTTAATGCCGCTGGCAGCGTTTTGCGTGCCATCAATAAGGCTTAAATCTTTGTCGTCCTCACTACAAGCCGATAGGATTACTGCGCTCATCGCCATTGCCAATACTGTTTTATTCAATTTCATTGTTAAGTTCCAAAAAGTCATCTATTAATTTAAGTTAAAAATTGCATGTATCATCTGGACTAGGGCGACCACGCCGGTTCACGGATTTCGCTGCTATCAAACACCAACTTCTGCTGCATTTTACCATCCAATGATACGGCTGATAAATAGCTCGCATTGCCTTTCTTCGACGCATACAAAATCATGCTGCCGTTTGGCGCAAAGCTTGGCGACTCATCCGAACGGCCATCGGTCAACACATTCACCGCCTTGGTTGCCAAGTCCATCACGGCAATACGATAATCGTTACCATTGCCATGCACCATGGCTATAGTTCTGCCATCGGGTGAAAAACTGGCTTTGGCATTATAATTGCCTGAAAACGTCAAGCGCTTTTCCTGTCCGCCTTGGCTAGACATCATGTACAACTGCGGCTTCCCACCCCGATCCGAGGTGAACACAATGCTGCTGCCATCGGGCGACCAAGTCGGTTCGGTGTCAATGGCAGAACTTGTGGTCAATCTGGATAAAGAACGCGTCAGCAAATTCAATACATAAATGTCAGGGCTGCCGTCTTTCGATAAGGTCAGCGCCAATTTGCTACCATCAGGCGACCAGGAAGGCGCGCCATTAATGCCGGGAAATTCGGCGACTCTGGCCCGCTCGCCTGTGGCTAGCGTCTGCACATAAATGGCGGCCGATTTTTTCTCGAATGACACGTAGGCTATTTTTCTGCCGTCAGGCGACCAAGCGGGTGACATCAACGGCTCGACCGAGGACGCTATGGTTTGCGCATTAAAGCCGTCGGCATCGGAAACCTGCAGTTTATGGTTGCTCTGCCTGCCTTGCCTAGTGCTGGTAATGTAGGCAATACGGCCGCTAAAAACACCTTTTTTACCGGTTAATTTTTCAAAAATAAGGTCGCTGATATGGTGCGCTGTCCGCCGCAAATCAGCCGCAGAGGAGACGATGCGGTAACCCATCAACTGCCCGCCTTTGTACACATCAAACAACTGGAACTGCACGGTGTATTGGCCTTGTTCGGCAATGACCTGGCCGATCACCAGATAATGCTGGCCTATCGCCTGCCAGTCTTTGAACTGGACGGCTTCAGCCGTGGTTGGCCGACCTGGCATACTTTGCTTATCCAGTGTTTTAAAATAACCGCTACGCCCCAAATCCGCATCGACAATAAAACTGACATCAACCGGTACGCCCGATGGCCCTTGCATAGCAAAAGGAACGATTGCAATGGGCAAGGCACTTTCAATGCCCTCTGTAATTTCAATAGTCATTTCTGCATAGCTACTGGGTACATAGCAACTCATCAGGGCTATCAATACTATTTTTCTAACAAAATTCACTTGCTTTACCTCAGTAACTGAACTGAAAAAACCTTTAACAATCTGCTTCATCGTGCATCGACAATTATCTTGAACGATCGGGATCAAACAAAAACTTAAATGATTTGAATACCTTAGCTGCCAGCTCTTTATCTTTAGGCACGGGCAACGGCGATGCTTTATTAACCGCATTTTCCGCTGAACGGTCAAAAATTTCATCACCGCTGGTGGCAATAACCTTAGCCTCAACCACAGTACCGTCAGACATCAATCTGACCTGAATGGTACACTTTAAACCCGATCTAGCAGAAACCGGTCGAATCCAGCTACGCGCCACTTTTTGTCTTATCGCGGCGGTGGCAGTTTTGATCATCGCTTGATTTTCCTCCTCATCCATTCTGGCTTGCTCTGCCGCCATTCTTGCCGCCTCAGCCTGCTCTGCCTCGGCTTTGGCTTTGGCCACTGCCGCCCTTTCAGCATCAATCTTAGCTTGTGCGGCGGCTTTTTCTGCCGCCGCTTTA
>JBLRXA010000153.1:0-8322 GCA_047920955.1 Methylobacter sp.
TTGTATGATGCTAATATTGCCGGTTAAATTTTTTGGTATTTTTGGTGTTATAAAACAAGGGGGTTATTTTGGTGCGGTCATTGTTTGTTATCTTATTGATGCTGTTGTTGCCTGAGGCGGCAATGGCGGGCGGTTTTGAAAGTTTGGGTCTGACGGGAACGGAACGGGGCATTTATACCGTGCTGATTTTCATTATCGCCTATGGCTTTGTTATGGCGGAAGAATTTACCCATTTGAGCAAGTCCAAGCCGGTTATTTTGGCGGCGGGCATTATTTGGGCGAATGCGGCTATTTTAGCGGCACAAGCCGGAGTTTCCGCTGAAGACATGCATAAGGCTTTTGAATACAATTTAACGGAATATGCAGAGTTAATGTTGTTCCTGCTGGTTGCCATGACTTATATTAATTCAATGGCTGAACGTAATGTGTTTGAGGCTTTGCGTTCCTGGTTGGTGAGAAAGCAGTTTGGCTATCGCAAGCTGTTTTTGATTACCGGCGTGATTACGTTTTTCTTGTCGGCCGTTGCAGATAACCTAACAGCGGCTTTATTGGTCGGCGCGGTAGTGTTGGCGGTTGGCGCGGATAATCCAAAATTTGTCAGTATCGGTTTTGTTAATTTGGTGGTTGCGGCCAATGCGGGCGGCGCGTTTTGCCCTTTTGGCGATATTACAACATTAATGGTTTGGCAGGCGGGCTATGCTGAATTTTTTGATTTTTTCAGGTTGTTTATTCCATCAGCAGTCAATTACGCAGTACCGGCGGCGGTGATGTATTTTGCCGTGCCTGATGAGCAGCCTCAAGCGACCGATGAGGCGGCTGTGCAGTTAAAACCAGGGGCGCAGGTGGTTTGCGGGTTATTTTTGCTGACCATTGTGACTGCGGTCAGTTTCAAACAAGTGCTGCATTTGCCGCCGTTTATGGGCATGATGGTGGGTATGTCGGTATTGATGCTGTACGGCTACCGTTTAAAGACCGTTTTTCGTGTTGAAGGCGATGACCATTTTGACATTTTCGACAAAGTCCGTCATGCCGAATGGGACACACTGTTGTTTTTCTTCGGTGTGGTGTTTGCGGTGGGCGGCTTAGGCTATATCGGTTATCTGGAATTGTTGTCAGGTGCCATGTACGACGGTTTGGGTCAGACAACGGCAAATATCCTGGTCGGTGTGATTTCGGCGATTGTCGATAACATCCCCGTTATGTTTGCCGTGTTGAATATGAATCTGGAGATGGATTTATACCAATGGTTATTGGTGACTTTGACTGCTGGTGTCGGCGGTTCGATGCTGTCGGTAGGTTCGGCAGCGGGCGTGGCCTTAATGGGTCAGTCTGACCATAAATATACATTTTTCAGCCATTTGAAATGGACGCCTGCGATTGCGGGTGGTTATGTGGCAAGTATTATTGTGCATTATCTGATTAATGGTTGATAGGTTTAGGGCGCCGCACTGTTAGTGTGGCGTTGTTGTTTTGAAAAGGCCGGGCTTCATGTCCGGCCTTTTTTGTTGCGGGATATGATGTTTTTCGATTTTCTTTGCTGTGGCTTTCCGATCATGCCGAATAATGGACAAATAAAATGAATAATAGCCCCATCAGGCAGGTGCTTTTTAACAAACGCATGCTGATCTGTATTTTTACCGGCTTCAGTTCCGGTTTGCCGCTGTATATTTTAATTTCACTGTTACCGGCCTGGTTACGCTCTGAAGGCGTCGATTTAAAAGCCATCGGTTTGTTTGCGCTGATACAACTGCCGTTTACCTGGAAGTTTCTGTGGGCGCCGCTATTCGACCGCTACCGCCCGCCAATGGGGCGGCGGCGAGGCTGGCTGTTCATTTCGCAAACGGCATTGCTGTTGTCTATTCCGGCATTTGGCCTGCTGCACCCTGAGCTGGATTTGTGGACAATCGCCTATTTGGCGGTGGCGGTGGCGTTTTTTAGTGCCTCTCAAGATGTGGTGCTGGATGCCTACCGGCGCGAATTATTACTGGATAATGAGCTGGGCTTAGGCAGCGCAGTGCATGTGAATGCCTACAAAATAGCCAGTTTGATACCGGGGTCTTTGTCGCTGATTCTGGCCGACTATTTGCTGTGGAGCAGCGTGTTTTTGGTGACGGCTTTGTTCATGTTACCCGGGCTTGCCATGACGCTTTTTGTCAGCGAACCCGAGCTTAAACAGGGTGCGCCGAAAACGCTCAGGGCGGCTGTGGTTGAGCCGTTCCAGGAATTTATTGGCCGCAATGGCCTAGGTTCGGCGCTACTGATACTGGGCTTTATTTTCTGCTACAAATTGGGCGACAGCATGGCCACCGCGCTGATTACGCCGTTTTATCTCGATATGGGTTTTAGCAAAACGGAGATTGGGCTGGTCGCTAAAAATGCCGGTTTGTGGCCCAGCGTCATCGGCGGTTTGCTTGGCGGCATTTGGATGATCAAGCTTGGCATTAACCGCGCTTTGTGGATTTTTGGTTTGGTGCAGATTGTTTCTATTTTGGGCTTTGTCTGGCTTGCTATTGTCGGCCACAGCCTGCTTTGGCTGGGCATTGTTATCAGTATCGAGGCGTTGGGGATGGGCTTGGGCACGGCGGCCTTTGTCGCGTTTATCGCCTACACCACGCATCCTTTGTACACCGCGACCCAGTTTGCCTTGTTTACCAGTTTGGCCGCCGTGCCGCGCACCTTTGCCAATGCGGCAACCGGTTATTTGGTGGAATGGCTGGGGTGGGAGAATTTTTTCCTGTTTTGCTTTGTGATTGCGCTGCCGGGTATGTTGTTCTTATTTAAAGTGGCACCCTGGAACGGACAGCAGAAAATTACGTCATTGCGGGGTGATCAATAAAGCGCCTTGTCGCTTTTTTCGGCCCAGACGGTAAACGGCTGCAGCGCATCCGGCAAACTTAAATGCAGCATGGCGATACGGCGCTGGTGCGGCAACACCGAAATCTCGTCGTAAATGAAGCTGTCGTCAAAATTGGCGGCAGCCGCATCATGGCGGCTACAGGCAAAATAGACTTTAGCCAGCCGCGCCCAATAAATCGCGCCTAAGCACATCGGGCAAGGCTCGCAACTGGAATAAAGGATGCAGTCTTGCAGCTGGAAATCATTGAGTTTTTGACAAGCCAAACGTATCGCCATGATTTCCGCATGGGCTGTCGGATCCAGATTGCGGGTGACGTGGTTGCCGCTGGCGGCAATCAGCTGCTTATCTTTGACGATGACTGCACCATAAGGGCCGCCTTGGCCGGAGCGGACATTTTCCGAGGCCAGATCAATCGCCTGCTGTAAAAATTCTTCGTGCATCTACAAACCTAAAGGGTTGTTGGGGTCGATGCCGTCCATAAACGGCAGGCCGCGCTCCTGATGGGTCAATTGGTATATTTTGCCCAGCCAGTTGTTGAACACTGCTTTTGCGGTGTCGCCCCAGGTGTTGTCGATATGTTCCAGAACCAGGTTTTCCGGAAATTCTGCCAGCCTTTGCCCGTTTTGTCTGGCGGCTCTGACCTGTTGCTCATAGCCGGTTAAAACCTGTTTAACAACATCATTAAAATAATGTTCCGGGAACGGCGGATAGTCGTTTATTTCGGCGCGGTAAAAACGCAGGACTTCGCGTTTGTATTCTTTCAGCAGGCTGATGTCGTCATATTCGGGATGCCCCTGAAAAAACACGATACGAAAACCGTCGGGACTGACCGCCAAATGCACACCGGCATCTTGGCTGGCGGCCAATACTTTAACGCCGTGCTGTTCCATATCGCGTTGAAATATCTCATTGAAACGCGAATGCGGCACGTCGAAACGGGTATTGATTTCTGTTATTAGCGGATGGGTGCGGTTCGTTAATTTGTGCGAAAACACGCCCCAGCACTTAGCTGGTAAGCGGGTACGCTCAATGCCGTAACAATATTGGATCACGGCGTGGGTGGCCAGGCACGAACACAATATCGAGGTGACATTTTCTTTCGCCCAGAAAAAAACTTCAGTCAACGGTTGCCAAAAATCTTCTTCCTGCAAATGTGGGCGGGTGACATTGGCGCCACTGATAATCAACGCATCCAGGCCGTCACGCTTGATTTTGTCGAAAGGCTCATAATATTTGGTGATATGGGCTTGCGCTTCCGGGCTTCTTTTCAGCCCCTCAATGGTAAAGGGGTGGACATGAAATTGGACAATCTGATTGCAGGCGCCGACCAGCCGGAAAAACTGCCGTTCGGTCGCTTCCAATGCCGCATCGGGCATCATATTCAGCAGGCCGATATGCATTTCGCGTATATCCTGGTTACGGGCGCGTTCCGGGTCTAATATCTCTTCGCCTTCTTCACGCAGGCGTTGGAATGTGGGCAAATCAGTATGGGCAACTAAAGGCATAAGCGGACTCCATTCAAATTATTGCTGACAAGCAAGCGCATCGGCGATAAGCCTGATAAAGTCATCCTCGTTTTTAACGGCGGCGGCATCATTGGCGTCAATGGTGTAGCCGTATTGATCGGCAATAGCCTGATAACGTGGCAGGCGGGATTTGAATAATTCCGGAAAAACCCAGGAGACAAAATCATCCGGCTGTATCGCCTCGGTACGGGAATAGTGTCTAAGTTGCATAAATTCGGCGAGTTTTTCATCAAGGAACGCCTCCCGGTAATACAGCGGTTTGGGGTCGGATTTGGCGCGTTCGATAATGGTTTGCTCCAGTGTCGGCGGTATTTTGATGTAAACAATCAGCGTGTGTTGCGCCAAAGTTTCCAATACGTCTGGGCTGTCCAGCTCGCACACGCTGCCGCCAGCGTCATTGACAAAATGCGCGTAACCGTAAATGTCTTGGGCTTTATCGATAAAATCGGGCACATCGTTCATCGCCGCAATTTCGGCCTGATGGTGCAGTTTTTGCCGGCGCTTGAATTCCTGCAACGATAAGCCGCTTAAGTCCGGATCGCCGAGCTTGCCGAGAAAGCTGGAAACCGGCGCCAGATTATCAACGGTTATTTTATTGCTGATATGGATGGAATCGGACAGCAGCAGCTCGCGCAAAAAAGGCACCAACATCGCCTGGCGCTTAATGTTGTCTAAAATCGGCTCTTCCAGATATTTAGTGCCTATCCGGTAATCGCCGGAATAATGGAACCATTTGGCTTTGGGCAGTTTGTTGGCCAACGTGGTTTTGCCCGCGCCGGACATGGCTAATAGCGTGATGCGTTTGGTTTTCCAGTCCAGAAATTCCTGGGGGCTCATTTTCATGGGAGTGGCTTCCTAATCAATCCAGATAATCTTCAATGTCCATATCTTCAGGATTGGGCCTATGTTCGTCGGGATCGGTATAGCCCAAGTCATCGGTTTCAATGTCATCAAAGGGCGCGCTCCAGTCCTCAGGATCCTCGATATAATCGAAAGTCGAGTTATACCAGCTATCATGGTCGTATTCGCCAATGTCGCCGTTAAGGTATTGGACTTCAATGGAATCATCGCTTTCTTCGATGGCGATGATTTTAAATTTCAGATTGTTTTCTACATCCTTGTACCAACTGCCGATAATGGGGTCTGCTATGGTTGTCATGCTTTATGCCTCAATGCTTAACTAAATTTATGTTGAAAGGTAAGTGATATTACTAACAATGCGAAAGAAAATGCAAAGGTATTTTTGCGCGGCTATAAAGATGAACCCTTTCTGTTGATATCTGCGATAAAGCCTGTTACAGCTATGCTATTGGCTTGTTGGCCAGACTGTTTTGTCGTCGGCAATGGCAACGCCTGCTGCCAGGTCTGCGCCGTGTTAAGTGGGTAATCCGATTTCCGGGAAAGAATGTCCTCTGGTAACCTTGGGCTGTAGAAAATATAGAGGCCACGAGATTTTCGTGTTTTTTCAGGAAATGGCCTTAAAGCCTATCAATTGACAAAGGAGTGTATGTGAAATTTGAGGCAGGAAATCTATATAATCATTAAATAGCCGCTTGTCCAAGGAACCCAAGATGATTAGCAAATACTTCAACCCCTACACCGACTTTGGATTTAAAAAATTATTTGGCGAAGAAGCGAACAAAGACCTGTTGATGGATTTTTTGAACCAGCTGTTGCCCGAACGCCATCAAATTGCGCAGTTGAGTTTTAAAAATACCGAGAACATGTCGGATACCCAGGCGGAACGGAAGTCTATTTTCGACATCTACTGCGAAAGCCAAACAGGGCTTGAATTCGAGCCGATATTTCAAAAAGGCTTTGAAATTGCCGAAGTGTCGCATCTGAGCAGTGAACAATACGATGCTTATTTAAGAAGCAGATTGTCTTACAACGAAGCCAAAGCAATCACCGACACCGCGTTTTATGATGGTGAAAAAAAAGGCAGGATTGAAGGCAGGATTGAAATCGGTAAAGCCATGCTGACTGAAGGTTTTGATGTGGCGACGATTGCCAAAATAACCCAGCTGACGCAAAAAGAAGTCGGGGCGCTAAAGTGAATAATGCAAGCCTAATTATTGTCCAGCACCAGAAAAACATCCCGATAATTACGGCATTTTTATTATGTCTGTCAACCAACGCCAGAGCTGCCGACGACAAAGTTTCTTTTGCCCCAGTGACGGTCTACGATGATCTAAGCTACCCTGAATTGGTCGAATCGCCGCGTATGCACAACCAGATCGGTCGGGAGGCGCTACAGGCCAGCGGCATGGCCGATCTTAACGGCGTATTAAGGGGGCAAAGCGGCCTGATGCTTAACCAGGGCAGCGGCCAGATGGTGACCGGCATGAGTTTGCGCGGCGCGGGCGGCGGCGGCCAGGGTCTGCTGACGTTAGACGGCGTACCTCTGTTTGCCAACTTTGCCGGATTTTATTCTTTAAGCCACTACGCGCTGGATGCTTTCGACCGGGTAACGGTAACGCGGGGTTCGGGCGGCGAACGGCACGGCAGCCGTTCGCTCGGCGGCGCCATTCATTTGCAAACCCGGCATATCGAGGGTAAGACCGGCTTTTTTCATGTTGAAGGCGGCAGCTACGACACGCTGCGCAGTGCCGCGGGCGGTGGCCTATCTACCCAAGCGGGTGATTTTTCCGCCGTGATTGGGCGTAGCGATGTGTTTAGCGGTATCAGCCAGGCGCAAGATGGCGCTGAACGCGATGATTTTGGCATGACCCATGCGTCGGCCAACTGGTTCAAAGAATTCAGCCGGGGCGAGTTGGACGCGTCATTTTATTTTGTACGCACCCGTGAAGGCATAGACGGCCCCGGCCTGAAGTTGCCCAGACGCACGATAGGCTGGATAGACGACACGCAGGGCAAGCTCTCCAATGAAACCTGGGTGGCACAAATGCGCGGACAATACGATCTGGCGAAGTATTGGAACAGTTCGCTGCAATTTGGTTTTACCCAAGACCGGCAACACATGCAAACCACCGCGATCAAACCGTTTACGCTGACCAGCCAATTATTGATGCTGGATTGGAAAAACAGCCACCGCCTGCCGCTGGGTGAAGACCCTCAAAATCAAGCCCTGCTGGTTTGGGGCGTCAATACCCAACACCAACAGGGGCTCAATTTATCAGCCAAGCAAACCGTGATCAGCCCGAACGTGCGCGGCGAGTTAAGCCTCAACGCCTGGCAATGGAGCGCCGAAGGCCGTTTCGACCATGGCGACACCTATGGCAACCATCAGGTGTTCACGCTGGGCGTGAACCGGGCATTACCGCAACAGATGAGCGTTTGGGCCAACGGCGGCACCGGTTACCGCCAGCCTGGCGTCAGTGAATTGACGCATCCGGTGTTCGGCAATCCGGCACTGCAAGGCGAACACAATGCCGGCGGCGAACTCGGCTGGCGCTGGCAGCCCTTGCCCGAAAGCGAAGTCAAAATCAGCGGCTATTATCAGCATTACCGGCACATGATTACGATGCAGCTGGATTCGAGAACCGGCATCAGCCGGGCGGGTAACGTGCAGGAAGCCGATGTGTGGGGCGCGGAAATGCAATCGCAGCACCGTTGGTCGAATGTTTGGCAAAGCGGCCTAAATTACAGCTACATGAACGCCAAAAATCCGCTAACGCAATTATATATCCCCGCCAGACCTGAGCATCAAAGCGTATTCTGGAATGAAGTCCAATTGCGGCAAGCCTTAACCTTGCGGGTAGAATTGACCCTCCATAGCGGTTACTGGTTTGATGTGGCCAATCAATTTCGGGCACAGAGTGCGCCGCGTATCAATGCCCTGTTAAACTACAAGCTGACGCCAAAAACGGATTTATATGTGCGTGGCGAGAACATCAGTAATGAGCGCACCCCTGAACTGCGCGATTTTAATTTTAACGGCACGGCGGTTTATGCGGGCTTGCGCACCGGTTTTTAGCG
>JBLRXA010000154.1:0-8161 GCA_047920955.1 Methylobacter sp.
GGAGCAGGGTGATTTGTCCAATATTCCCAGCGGCATGCATGCCGTCGTTCCGGCCGATGAGAGCAAAGGTTTGCAGCCAGGCGTAATTTTTACTCTGCGCAACCGTAATCATGGTGTCAATATCAATCAGCAAAACCGCCTGCATCCATATTATTTAATTTATATTGATAATGATGGCGTCATTATCGCCAATCACACCGAAGTCAAAAGATTGCTCGATTTAGTGCGTACCGCCTGTAAAGGTAAGCTACTGCCGATCCCGGAAGTCTGCCGCCTGTTCAATACCGCCACCGTCGATGGCCGGGACATGCATGGCTATTCAGAGTTATTGAATCAGGCCATTGAATCCATGATTGTCGTCAAACAGGAAAAGGACATCGACAGCCTGTTTTCAGGTGGTCAAACCACCGCCTTGCAGAACACTATTGCCGGGCTCGACGATTTTGAATTGATTAACTTTCTGGTGATTCAGGAGGCAGGTTAATGCCAGTCCTGTTTAACTATCCCCGGCAGGCCCGTTTTGGCCAACCTGTACCTAAGGCCAAAATCTATGAATATGCCAAACCTACTAAAATTTTACGGGAATGTTTTGTTGACCAGATCGATAAGATCATCTGGGAATACAAACTCGCACCGGAAACTATCAACCTGCCAGCGAAGCCAGCTGTGCCGGAAATACAAATCTTCGATATCCTGCTCAAAACCGATGAGCTTAATGAAGCCGTATTGCATTGCATCGACAAAGCTATCCCATTTCCGATTATTTACCGGCTGCAATTCCAGGATCAGGTTAAAATAACCGCCGCCTACAAACGGCCCAGCGAGGCGGAAAACGGGCAATGGGTTATCAGTGATTATTTTTCCGGCGACTGGTTACCCTCAGACAGTTTAACGGCTGAATTACCCATTGCCTTGGACTTGTCCGGCCTATACCGGCAACTATTACAGCCCTTGTTGACGTGGCCGCAGCAATCCGGCGAAAGCTTGCAAGCGCAAGTTGAACGCATCAGTAAGATTCGCAAGACCGACAACGATCGTCGTAAACTGGAAGCCCGATTGCAGAAGGAAAAACAATTTAATCGCAAGGTCGAGCTGAATGCGCAACTGCGCCAACTGAAACAACAACTCGTCGCCTTAACGACACACTGAACCATCGAATAACAAACTACATGGACAAACTGAAACTGCACAGCCCCGATTTTACCCAGGAAAACATCGAAAGACTGGCCGAATTGATCCCCAACTGCGTCACTGAAACCCGGCAAGCCGACGGCAGCCTGAAGAAAGCCATCGATTTCGATCAATTGCGCCAGGAGCTGTCAGCGGATACCGTCGAAGGACCGCAGGAACGCTATCAACTCAACTGGCCCGGCAAACGCGAAGCCTTGGCCACTGCCAATGCGCCGATCAATAAAACCCTGCGCCCGTGCCGTGAGGAAAGCGTCGATTTCGACAGTACGCAAAACCTGTTTATCGAAGGCGACAACCTGGAAGCGCTGAAGCTGTTGCAGGAAACCTATCTGGGCAAGGTCAAGATGATTTATATCGACCCGCCCTATAACACCGGCAATGATTTTATCTATAACGATCGTTTTACCGCTGAAGACGAACAATATCAGCAAGACGCCGGACTGCGTGACGAAGACCGCAACCGCTTGCTGCATAGCGAGCAATATCAAAAGAACCAGGATTCCAACGGCCGATTTCACTCCGACTGGTTGAGCATGATGTATCCGCGCTTAAAGCTGGCGCGGAACCTGTTGCGAGACGATGGAGTGATCTTTGTTTCGATTGATGACAAAGAGCAAGCCAATTTAAAACGGATATGTGATGAGGTTTTTGGAGAGAAAAATTTCTTAGGGACAATTATTTGGAAAAATGTTACAGACAATAACCCAACTAACATTGCTATTGAACATGAAAATATTCATGTTTATGCGCGTTCGAAAATCAGTTTAGAAGTTGCTTGGAAATCAAAATTTTCAGATGTAAAAGATGTATTGGTAGAACTTGGTAATAAATTGATTAGTAAATATGAAAACCAGGATGAATTACAGCAAGAATATTCGAAGTGGTTTCGAGAAAATAAATCGCAACTTGGCCCACTCGATAGATACAAATATATTGACAAATATGGAGTATATACTGGCAGTCAAAGCGTTCATAACCCTGGTAAAGAAGGATATCGATATGATGTCTTGCATCCAATAACGAAAGAGCCTTGCAAAGAACCCCTGATGGGTTACAGATTTCCAGAATCAACAATGCGAAAATTGCTTGAAGACGGGAAAATATTATTTGGCGAAAATCACGAAAAAATTATTGAGTTAAAAGTTTACGCCAAAGATTACGTAGAAAAATTATCAAGTGTAATTGATTTAGATGGGCGTATAGGTGCTTACGATTTAAGGGGGCTATTTCCAGAGCTAAAAACAACTTTTACTAATCCGAAGCCAGTGCGTTTACTTTCTCAATATCTTTCTTTCGTTACTCGAACTGATGACGTCATTTTAGACTTCTTCTCCGGTTCCGCTACCACCGCACACTCTTTGATGGATTTAAACGCCCAGGACAACGGCAACCGCAAATTCATCATGGTGCAACTGCCCGAACCCTGCGACGAAAAATCCGAAGCCTTTAAAGCCGGTTATGCAACCATCGCCGAGATCGGCAAGGAACGCATCCGTCGCGCCGGGCAAAAAATCAAGGCCGACAATGCCGATAAAGAAGGCATAGATGAATTGGATATCGGCTTTCGCGTGCTGAAAATCGACAGTTCCAATATTAAGGATGTTTACGCCACGCCGGATGCTTTCGGGCAGGGCGATCTGGAAAGCTTTGTCGATAACATTCGCGAAGGCCGCACGGCGGAGGATTTATTGTTCCAGGTGCTGCTGGATTGGGGCGTGGATTTGACCTTGCCGATCAAGGAAGAAACTGTAGCTGACAAAAAAGTGCTGTTCGTCGACGGCAACGCCCTGACCGCCTGTTTCGAATCCGGCATCGACGAAGCTTTCGTCAAACAACTGGCCGAACGTCAGCCCCTGCGCGTCGTATTCCGCGACGCCGGTTTCGCCAGCGACAGCGTCAAGATCAACATTGCGCAACTCTTCAAGCAACTGTCGCCGCATACCGAAATCAAGGTTATTTAGGGTAGGTTGGGTTAGCCGACAGGCGTAACCGAACATTTGCCGGAAATTTAATTTTTGGATGGAATAGTGAACCAGATCGATTTAGGTGTGTTGCTCGATCAACTGATCGCCCAATGGGAAAACGAGGTCGTTGAGTTCAAGCAGGCGGGTAAAGATTATGATACCGACAAGATCGGCACGTATTTTTCAGCATTAGCCAATGAAGCCAACCTAAGGGGGCAGGAACGCGCCTGGCTGGTGTTCGGAGTGCATAACAAAAACCGTACGGTGGTCGGGTCCGATTATCGTCCCGATTCGGAACGCCTTCAGAGTCTTAAAATGCAAATTGCGGACAGCACGGAACCGAGCATCACGTTTCGCAATATTTTTGAGTTTCCACATAAAGATGGCCGCGTTGTGTTGTTCGAAGTTCCGGCCGCACCGAGAGGCTTACCGATTGCCTGGAAAGGCCATTACTATGCTCGAGCCGGTGAGAGCCTGACGAATCTTGGGCTGGATAAGCTGGATGAAATTCGCCAGCAAACCATTGCGGTTGACTGGTCGGCGCAAGTGGTTGCGGCAGCCGGCTGTGAGCATCTTGATGAAAAAGCAATCGACAAAGCCCGAGCGGCTTTTGCGCAAAAATATGCCAATCGTTTTGCCAGCGACGAAATCCAACATTGGCCGTTGGCAACATTTCTCGACCGCGCCCGCTTGACCCAAAGCGGGCAAATTACCCGCACGACCTTACTGCTGTTAGGCAAGCCAGAAGCGGCCTATCTATTGTCACCTCATCCCGCGCAAATGACTTGGAAGCTTGAAGGCCCGGAACGCGCTTATGAACATTTCGGCCCACCTTTTCTGCTGAACACCTCGGCGCTCTATCAGAAAATCAGGAATATTCAGGTTCGCCTATTGCCAAGTGACGAGTTGTTTGCCGTTGAAGTGGCCAAGTATGACCAGAAGGTGGTGCTGGAAGCGTTGCATAATTGTATTGCCCATCAGGATTATGCGCGCAATGGAAGAGTTGTGGTGACGGAATGGCCCGACAAATTGACCTTTGAGAATGAAGGCGAGTTTTTTGAAGGCAAACCGGAAGATTATATCGCCGGTAATAAGACGCCGCGCCGGTATCGCAATCCGTTCCTGACCCAAGCCATGACTGAGCTGAATATGATCGATACGATGGGGTATGGCATTTACGAAATGCATTTGGTATAAGCCCGCCGTTATTTTCCCATGCCTGATTATGATTTGACGGAAAAAGGGGCGGTCAAGATAACCATTCATGGCAAAGTCGTCGATCCGGCCTATAGTCGCTTACTGATGCAGAATACCCGTTTGCCGCTCGTCGATATTCTGGCGTTGGATCGTGTGCAAAAACATCTGCCTGTATCGGACGACATGGTTAAACATCTGCGCCGGGAAAAATTGATAGAGGGGCGCAAGCCAAATCTGCATGTCTCTGCCGTAGTCGCCAAGGCGACAGCCAATAAGGCCGATTACATTAAAACCCGCGCTCAGGATGACGCCTTTTATGCAAAGTTGATTGTCGATTATTTAACTGAATTCGGTAGCGCTACGCGGCATGAAATCGATCACTTGCTATGGGGCAAATTGAGTGATGGATTGGATGAAGAACAAAAAACAAACAAGGTTGGCAATTTGTTGACCAATTTACGCCGCTCGGGTCGCATTCAAAATGTGGGTTCACGTAAAGCCCCCGAATGGAAGCTTGCAGAATAAATGCAGAATAAAACAGTTTAATTGCAGAATAAATGCAGAATAAAAACAAGGTAAGTGCTTGATGAAGCTAAAATTTAAACACCAGGATTATCAGGCGCAATCGGTCGCGGCGGTTGCCGATTGTTTTAAAGGACAACCACCTCAAAGTATTTTTAAGTACAAAATTGACCCGGGTAAAATTAAAACAGCTGGGCAGCAAAGCCTACTTGAGAATGACGGATTTAGAAATGAAGGGGTTAAGTTGAATCAGTCGCAATTGTTGGCTAACATCCAAAGTGTTCAACGCCATCAGAATTTACCGATTTCTAACGAATTGGTCAGTAATAAGGTCAGTCCGATCAACCTGGATATCGAGATGGAAACCGGCACCGGTAAGACCTATTGCTATATCAAAACGATGTTCGAGTTGAACCAGCGTTATGGTTGGTCTAAATTCATCATTGTCGTGCCCAGTATTGCTATTCGCGAAGGGGTGTATAAATCACTGCAAATTACTACCGAACATTTTCTGAAAGATTATGGCAAGCAGGCGCGGTTTTTTATCTATAACTCCAAGCAACTGCACAAACTGGAAAGCTTTTCTTCCGATGCCGGTATCAATGTGATGGTGATTAATGTGCAGGCGTTTAATGCCAGGGGCAAGGATAATCGTCGGATTTATGAAGAACTGGATGATTTTCAGTCGCGTCGGCCGATCGACGTGATTAAAAACAATCGTCCCATCATGATCCTGGACGAACCGCAAAAGATGGAGGGCAAGAAAACGCTGGATTCGCTGAAAGAGTTTAATCCGCTGATGATTTTGCGTTATTCGGCGACGCATAAGACTGAACATAATAAAGTCTATCGGTTGGATGCGCTGGATGCCTTGAATCAGAAGCTGGTGAAAAAAATTTCAGTGCGAGGTATAAGCGTCAAAGGTATCGGCGGCACCAATCCGTATTTATATTTGGGCGGGGTCGATTTGTCCAATACTAAACCACCAGTGGTTCAGGTGGAGTTGGAGATAAAGCAAAAATCAGGCATAAAACGTGTGCTGCGTAAATTGAACCGAGGCGATAATCTGTTTGATTTATCCGGGCAACTAGATCAATACAAAGGCTTTGTAGTATCGGAAATTAACGCCAATACCAATACGCTGAGTTTTACTAACGGCGTTGAGTTAACAGTCGGTGATGCCACCGGAGATGTCAACGAAGGCGTGCTGCGCCGTATTCAAATTCGGGAAGCGATCAAAGCGCATTTCGAAACCGAGCAGCAATTGTTTGCGGACGGAATCAAAGTATTATCGCTGTTTTTTATTGATACCGTGGCTAAATACCGAAGCTATGATGACAACGGCGAAGTCCCGGGCGAATATGCCGAGATGTTTGAACAGGAATACAAGCTGTTTTTGAATGAAGTCTTGACGTTGGAAGATAGCGCTTATAACGATTACCTGAGTGCCATTGATCCGGCCCAGACCCATGCCGGTTATTTCTCTATCGATAAAAAAAGCAAACGCCTGATTGATCCGGTTACCGGCAAAACATCGACCGAAACCGATGATGTCGATGCCTATGACCTGATTCTGAAAGACAAGGAGCGGTTATTGTCTTTTGATGAACCGGTGCGCTTTATTTTTTCGCACTCGGCCTTACGCGAGGGCTGGGATAATCCCAATGTATTTGTCATTTGCGCACTCAAGCACAGCGATAATACTGTCTCGCGTCGTCAGGAAGTCGGGCGCGGCATGCGTTTGTCGGTCAATCAGTTCGGTGAACGCATCGACGATCCGGCAATCGTGCATCAGGTGAATGTCCTTACTGTGGTTGCCAGCGAGAGTTACAAGGATTTTGTCAGCGGATTGCAGAAGGATATCAGCGATTCGTTGTCGGCCAGGCCGCGCGTTGCCAATGAAGAATATTTTACTGGCAAGGTATTAAAAACGGCGATGGGTGATGTTGAAGTGACGCCGCAAATGGCCAAGCAGATTTATAAATACCTGCTGAAGCATGATTACACGGATGACGATGACCGGATTACGAAGCATTATCACGATGCCAAGAAAGAGGGAGAACTGGCGAAATTGCCGCCGGAATTAGCCGAACATGCCGAACAGATATTCCAACTAATTGATAGCGTATTCAGCGAAGCTCAATTGCCAGTTCCTGAAGACGGGCGTAATGCAAAATATAATCTACGGAACGCCAATTTTGATAAAAAGGAGTTTCAAGAGCTTTGGCAACGTATCAACCGCAAGGCCGCGTATACCGTTGACTTTGCCACTGAGGAACTGGTCAAAAAATGCATCGGTGAATTGGACAAGTCTTTAAAAGTGAGTCCCTTGCAATATACCATTCAACGCGGCGAACAAATAGCCGATGCCACTTATGATGAAGTAAAGGAAGGTGACTCGTTCAAGTTGACGGCAACTCGCACGGAATCGAATCGCGTATCCGTGCATTCAGCTGTCGCTTACGATCTAATTGGCAAACTTGCAGAGGAAACGAAACTGACCCGCAGAGCCATCGCAAATATTTTGCAGGGTATCAATAAGGCTGTGTTCGGCCAATATAAAGCCAATCCGGAAGACTTTATTGCCAAAGCGGCAAACTTGATTAATGAGCAAAAAGCAACGGTCATCGTCGAGCATCTGACCTATGACACGTTGAACGAAACTTATAGCCAGGATATTTTTACCCAGGATAAACAGAAGCTGGATTTAAGTAAGGCCGGTGAAAAACTGCAACGGCATATTTACGATTACATCATTACCGACTCGAAAAATGAGCGTGACTTTGTGACCGAACTCGATACCAGCGAAGAGGTTGTCGTTTATGCCAAGCTGCCCAAAGGCTTTTTTATTCCCACACCGGTCGGCAACTACAATCCCGATTGGGCGATTGCTTTCAAGCAAGGCTCAGTTAAACACGTTTATTTCATTGCCGAAACCAAAGGTTCCATGTCTTCGATGCAGCTAAGGGCAATTGAACATTCCAAAATCGAATGCGCCCGCAAATTTTTTGAGCAACTGAATCATAAAATCAACGGTGACAAGGTGAAATATGATGTCGTTGATAGCTATGGCAAGTTGATGGAGTTGGTGAAGTAATTTTTACTAACACATTTGAAATTTTAAGGATTTTAGATTCGTAACTTAAACAAGGAGCAATGTTTGGACCCAAACCGTGAAACAATCCCTTTTATCGAAGATAATCTTTCGATCTATGATCTTCAATAGAAAAATACAGACCGAACGAGTAATGATTGGAAAGTTAAATTATATGAACAGAAGTCGAGTA
>JBLRXA010000155.1:0-8095 GCA_047920955.1 Methylobacter sp.
AACTGGAGAAAAAAGTGAGTGAATTTATGAGCAAAAATTCGCCCGAAAAATCGATGAAAGTGCTGGCTAAACTGATGCCGGATAATATCGATGTCAGCCGTATTTTTGAACATCCAATCGCCTTGTTTGGCATGTTAATGTTACATGCGGCCAATGAATTAGGCATAGATGTCGGCGTTACCGCCGAGGAAGTCCTTAAGGCTAACGGTATTACTCCGGGCTCGAAGCCGCCGTCTTTTCCGTTTTTTTAATCAAGGTTAATACTGATGACAACACCTTACGCTATTCTCGACGTTGACGAACAGGCGACCGATGCCGACATCAAACAGGCTTATTTGCGCAAAGTTAAGCAGTTTCCGCCAGATCACCATCATGAGCAATTCCAGCGCATACAGCAGGCTTATGAGACCATTAAAGACCTAGGCTGTCGTACCCGCTATGCGCTGTTTACATTGCCGGAGGCCGATTTTGATGGCCTGCTCGACCAAGCTTTTGGTGCCGGGGAAGCGGCAGCAATCAGCGCCGAGCAGTTTAATAAATTATTGCGCGCCGGTATTGACAGCAATATCTTCATCATTGCCGCGCCCGAATTGACCGTTGAACAAATAAAGGCGGCGCGATGAGTGATACGCAAAAAAAACGTCTGCTGGACGAATTTCAAAGCTATTTGGAACAAACTGATTTAGAAGCGACGCACGGCGACGCACAGCCGGATTTGGCGACCTTACTTGGCGAAATGGCCGGTTTAAAAGCCGAAGTCAAAGCCGAAGCGCGCCATTTTAAAAGCACACTGGATACGCTCACTGAGGCCTTAAGCGCCATTCAGTCTGACAATAAAGCACTGGCCGATGAGCTAGCTCGCCATGAAACAAAGTTGCAGCAACAGCGCGGCGACATTTTGCGCGCGGTGCTGTTGGAGTTGGTCGATGTGTATGACCGCTTAACGGTGGGTTTTGGGGTCTTGCAAAACTATCATCCAGTGGCCTCGTTGTTCAGCCATTCTAAAAAACAGGATATCGATTTTATCGAGTCTTTTAAGCAAGGTCAGACCATGACCCTGCGGCGTTTTGAGCAACTGTTACAACGTCATCGTGTGCTGCCGATAGACTGCGTCGGAAAAATGCTCGATCCGCGCACCATGACTGCGGTTGAAATCGCCCATGATGCAAAACAGGATAACGGCATCGTCATTGAGGAACTGCGCAAAGGCTTTCTTTTCGACGATCAGGTGCTTCGCCTTGCCGAAGTCAAAGTCAATAAACACTAAAACTAACTAGGGATTATCTTATGAGCGAAATTATTATCGGCATCGATTTGGGCACCACCAACTCGGAAGTTGCCATCGTTGAAAATGGCCAGGTTCATGTCATTACCGACAACGGCAAAAAAATCCTGCCCTCTTTTGTCGGTATTGACGATCAGGGCGACATTTTGGTTGGCGAGACCGCTAGAAACCAATATCTGGTTTATCCCGAACGCACGGTCAAATCGATCAAGCGCCTAATGGGGCAAGATATCAAAGTGGATTTGGCCGGGCACGATTACGCGCCGCAGGAAATTTCGGCGATTATCTTAAAGCGCCTGAAAGCCATTGCCGAACAACACGTTAAGCAAGCGATCACGAAAGCGGTGATTACCGTGCCCGCCTATTTTTCCGATGCACAACGTCAGGCCACGCGCGAGGCCGGAGAAATCGCCGGTTTGGAAGTCGTGCGCATGATCAATGAACCGACCGCCGCCGCGCTGGCTTATGGCGGCAATCAAGCCGAACAAAAGCGGATGCTGGTTTATGATTTGGGCGGCGGTACTTTTGATGTCTCGGTGGTCAATATCGAGGACGGTGTGGTTGAAGTGCTGTCCAGCCATGGTGACAACCATCTCGGCGGTGACGACTTCGATCAACAGATTATCGACTACATTCTTGAGCACCTGAGCGACAGCAAAGGCATCGACGCCCGCCAGCACAGCAAGGCCTTGGCGCGTATCACCCGTGCGGCGGAAAATGCAAAATTCGCACTGTCCGACCAGCCGTTTACAACCATCGAAGAAGAATACCTGCTCGAACATGAAGGCACCGCAGTGCATCTGTCGCTTGAACTGTCGCGCATTGATTACGAGGACATGATTGAGGATTATATCAATGCCACCATCGATGCTGTCCATATTGCCCTGAAAGGCGCCAAATTGACCGCCTCCGACATTGACGAAATCGTTTTGGTCGGCGGCTCTACGCGCACGCCCTGCATCCGCGAACGGCTGTTTGATGAATTCGGCTTTGAGCCGCACAGCGAAGTCGATCCGGATTTATGCGTTGCCATGGGCGCTGCCGCCCAGGCCGCCATGATTAGTGGTCAAAAAGTGGATGCGGTATTGGTCGATGTGACGCCTTATACCTACGGCACCAGTGCGATAGGCTATTTGGACGGTCAGTATTACCCGTTTAAATTTGCGCCGATTATCCACAAAAACAGCGCGTTGCCGATTCGTAAAACCGAAGTCTTTTTTACTCATCAGGATGGTCAAGAAGCCGTCGAGATCGATGTTTATCAGGGCGAAGATCCTGATGCTTTAAACAATATAAAAATCGGCGCGTTTTTGATTGAGGGCTTGCAGGATGTCGAAGCGGGTAATCCGATAACAGTCACCTTGGCGCTCGATCTTAACGGTATTTTACAAGTGTCGGCACAGGAAAAAGACACCGGGCTGGAAAAATCCATCACCATTCAAAATGCGCTGTCGCGTTTTGAAGATAAGGCCTTGGATACGGCCAGACACCGCGTCAATAAATTGTTCGGTCAAGCCGACACCAGTACTGTTGTTGATAGCGAAGCGGCCAAGACTGAGCAAGCAGACGTTATTGAGGCGCGTCAACTGGTCGCCAAAGCCGAGGCTTTGTTCGACAAAACGTCTAATGAAGACAAAGAAGATATGATCGATTTAATCGAAGATATTAATAGCTGCATCGCCGAAAATGACAGTGCGCGTCTAAAAAGGACAGCGGCAAAGTTAGCCGACATTATTTACTACCTGGAATCATAATGGAGCGCTGTCCTAGCTGCATGGCGCGATTAGCGGGGGCTGTGCTATGCCCCCGTTGTCAGGCGGATTTAGGCAGCGTTATCAGTAGCGAGCATTACGCACAGCATTGGTTAGCCCATGCCGTGCGTTTTTGGTTTGAGCATGAAGCGGAACTGGCGATGTCAGCCTTGGCTAAATCTTTGCGCCTTAAACGCACGGCATCGGCGCTGATTTTTTGTGATTTCATTGTTCGGCGTCAGCTACAAAAAGTACTGGCATTGCTGGCGCAGAGGCAACTGAACGAAGCAAAACAGCTACTTGATTTAGTGCGCGAGTTACAGCCGGATAATGAATTATTGGCACAGTTACAAGGTTTTACTGCGGCTTTGTTAGTTAATGTTCAAGATTGAATAACCGCATTTATCCACGCATCACATCAAACAGCAAATAAACGCCAATCCCCAGCATGACTAGGCCGCTGATTAACTTGAGCCAGCGGCCTTCTTTTTCCTGAAGTCGGCGCTGGCTCAGGGTAATGACGCCAATGGCTAAAATAACCAGGTCATCGAACATATAGGCCAGATTGTACAGCAGCAGATAGCCGTAATAGCTGGCGCTGTCGAGCTGTCTGAGCGTTAAAATCCGCGTGTACAGCGCTGGAAACCCTGACGTACACATAAACTCGACAATCTGCACCAAAATGGCCAACACCACGGCGCCAATCAGTGCCGCCGTCATGTTTTTCGCCTGCAGGATTTGCCTGATTTTGGCATAAATGCCGCCTTTGGCCGCTTCCGGAATCGATAAGGAAATACCTTGGCCGAAAAAGCGAAAATCCTTGAGATTAATCAGTCCAGCCACCACGGCAATGAGGGCAATGACGATTTCCGAAATACGAGACAGGCCAATCAGCAAAAACAAGTTGAGCCAGGCCGCCATAAAAATGAAATAAACCAAACCTTCCACCGCGACAAAAGTACCGGCAATGGCGAACATCCGCACTCGGTCTTGCATCGATGCCAGCAACGAAATCATCAGCATCAACACCCACAGCGAGCAGGGATTGAAACCGTCGAGCAAGCCCATGGCTAGGGTAAACAGCGGCAAACCAATGTCATCGAGCGAGAGTGGATAGCCGAAAAAGTTGATGTCTTGCGATACGTCGTCTTGCGGCGCTTCGCAGGACAACGATAATGTTATGTCGCAGCCGTCTGCATGCTCGTGAATGTTGGTGGTTTGGGTTTTGGTCAGTGCATTACGGATATGTTGGTCGGTATTGAGTGCCTCCGAAAAACCAAAAATTAATTGCCCGTTTATTTGAAACACCGGTACTCTGACGGTTTTAATGCCCTGACTTTCGCTAAGCTGTTGTAAGCGTTTTAGCGCTGCTGGGTCTTGCATAACATCGTAAAAAACAATGCTCAAGTTCGGTTGTTCAGCTTTGAGCGCCCGCAAAAAATCCTTGGCATCGGCGCAGTGCGGGCAGCCTTGTTGTACATAAACTTCAATGTCGGCACTTTCATCGGCGAATGCGGTAGAATTCAGGCCGAAAGCCGAAAGCCAAATAAAAAGCAAAAGCCATCGGTGGGTTAATAAGCGAGTTGTCGTATTCACGGATGATCTCCCGTTAAATGGCTGGTTTTATAGGGCTGGAAACAGGCTATCAATGAGTCGTGCATAGGTAGTTCACCTTATTGAAATAGCGTCGGATAAATTTATCATACAGACTGCTGTTTGTCCGCCCATTTACCGCCTATGCGAATATTGCCAAATTTGAGGAGTGTGTCATGAGAAGAATTTATTTTTTAGTCCCCACCATTGAAATCACCCATAAAATCGTCGAAGAACTGCGGGGCGAAGGCATCGAAGACCGGCATATTCATATTCTGGCGAAACGGGACACGCCATTGGAAGGGCTGCCCGAAGCGGGCGTGAGCATAAAAACCGATTTTCTCCCGGCTGTTGAGCGGGGTGTTGCCTTGGGTGGCACTACAGGCTTGCTGGCCGGCTTGGTGGGTTTGCGCTTTGCCGGGTTTGCCATTGCCGGTGGGCCGTTGCTGGGGATTATTATGGCGGGTGCGACTATCGGCTCGTTGATGGGCGGTTTGGCGGGCATGAATTCGGGTAATTCAAGATTGCGCCAGTTTGAGCAGGCCATCGAGCAGGGCGAGTTGTTGGTGCTGGTCGATATTGCACGCGATCGCATAGACGCAATCAGGCAGTTGATCGCCAAACATCATCCCGAAGCCGAGTTTGAAGGCATTGAGCCGATTATGCCGCCCTCTTATTGAGGGCTATGTGGGAGCCGTGCCCACGTCGCAATCAGCGCGGCGCGGGCGAATACGAAAAATGTTGTAATAGCTGCCAGCCCGTAAGGCTATTTCCTGAAAATAATTGTCCACGAAAGCCACGCTTAGCACGCTTAACCCAAAAAAGCAGGCATCCCCAAACGATACGAAAATAAGCAATGCTATTATTTTCGTGGACATTGTTTTTTAGAGATCACCTAACCTAAAACCTAAGGGAACAAAAATATGACCACCGACATCAACGAATCCGTCCGCCATTATTACGGCCAGGTGTTGCAATCCAGTACCGACCTGAAAACCAGCGCTTGTTGCAGCATCGACGCCATGCCGACTTATTTAAAAGCCCTACTGGCCGGTTTGCATCCAGAAGTGCTGGAACGCTTTTACGGCTGCGGCTCACCACTGCCGCCGGTATTGACCGGCAAGACTGTGCTGGATTTGGGCTGCGGTTCCGGGCGCGACTGCTATTTGTTGTCGAAACTGGTTGGTCCTACCGGCCGGGTCATCGGCGTCGATATGACGCCGGAGCAACTGGAAGTCGCGGTGCGGCATCGCGACTGGCATTCACAGCGTTTCGGTTACGCCAATGTCGAATTTTTGCACGGCCATATTGAAAATCTGGCGGCGGTCGGTATCGACGACAACAGCATCGACGTGGTGGTGTCCAATTGCGTTATCAACCTGTCGCCGGAAAAGCCACGGGTGCTGGCGGAAATATTCCGGGTACTGAAACCGGGCGGCGAACTGTATTTTTCCGATGTCTTTGCCGACCGCCGCATTCCGGTAGCTTTGCGTCAAGACCCGGTTTTACTGGGCGAATGCCTAGGCGGCGCATTGTATTGGGAAGATTTCCGGCGCATTTTGCAGGATTTGGGCTGCCCCGATGTGCGTATCGCCAAACGCAATCCGATTAGCCTTGATGACGCCGAAGTTGCCGCCAAAATCGGCATGGTCAAGTTCGACTCGATTACTGTCCGCGCCTTCAAATTGCCGCTGGAAGACCGTTGCGAGGATTACGGCCAAGTTGCCTGCTATCTGGGTACCATTCCCGAACATCCCCACGCTTTCGATCTGGACGACCATCATCATTTTGAAACCGGGCGCCCGCTGCGGGTGTGCGGCAACACCGCCGACATGCTGGCCGCCACCCGTTATGGCGGACATTTTCAGGTGTTGGGTGACCAATCCCGGCATTTTGGCTTGTTCGATTGCACACCGGGGACGCAGGGCGAATCGGCGGCGTCCGGCGGTTCCTGTTGTTAATCGCTGGCCTGGGCATGTTCGCTAAAACCGATTACGATTTATGTATCATCGGCGGCGGCGCGGCGGGCTTGGTGGTCGCTGCCGGTGCCGCAGCCTTGGGCGCTAAAGTGGTGCTGGTGGAAACAAAAGCTTTGGGCGGCGATTGCCTGCATTACGGCTGCATCCCCAGCAAAACGCTAATCCACAGCGCCAAAGTGGCTCATACCGTGCGCACTGCCGGCCGTTTTGCTATCGGCGCACAAACCCCGGACATTGAGTTGTCTGCGGTGCTGCAACGGGTGCAAGCTGTAATCAAACACATTGAGCCGAACGACAGCCCGGAACGTTTTGCCGCGCTGGGGGTTGAAGTCATTTTCGGTGCAGGCCGCTTTACCGCACCCGCTATCTTCACCGTTAACGGCAGGTTGCTGAGCGCCAAAAATTTCGTCATTGCCACCGGTTCCCGCGCCGCTATTCCGAAGCTTTCAGGCTTGGAGCGCACGCCTTATCTGACTAACGAAACCCTGTTTTCGGTGCCGCAGGCGATCCGGCATTTATTGGTTCTCGGCGCCGGGCCGATTGGTTGCGAAATGGCGCAAAGTTTGGCGCGGCTGGGTAGTCAAGTGACTGTGTTCGATCTTGCCCCACGGCTGTTGCCGCGTGAAGATGAAGACATGAGTGCGGTAGTGGCGGCGCAATTCCAACAGGAAGGTATCGGGCTGCAACTGGGCATTCAAGTCATCAAAGTTGAAGCGCACAAGGGCGGAATGCGGGTTCTGCTGGCGCATCCAAAACAGGGGCAATATTGGCTCGATGGCAGCCATCTGCTGATTGCGGCCGGACGCAAAGCCAACATCGACGCGCTGGGGCTGGAACAGGCTGGCGTCGAGCTGGACGAGCGCGGCCAGCTCAAACTTGATGCCCGTCTGCGTACCCGCAATAAACGTATTTATGCCTGCGGCGATGTTGCCGGGCCTTATCTGTTCACTCATATCGCCGAGCATCAGGCCGCTGTGGTGCTGAAAAACACGCTGTTGCACTGGCCGAGTAAGGCGCAAACCCGTAATATTCCGTGGTGTACTTACACCGATCCGGAGCTGGCCAGGGTCGGGCTGTCCGAGGACGAAGCGGTACAACAAGGTATCGCCCACCGCGTTTATCGTTTCCCGTTTGCCGACATCGACCGCGCCGTGACTGAAGGCGAAACCGCCGGTATGGCGAAAATAATCACCACGCCGCGCGGTAAATTATTGGGCGCCTGTATTGTCGGCGCGCAGGCCGGGGAATTGATTGCCGAATATGTGTTGGCGATCAGCAAAGGCATGAACGCTAGCGACATTAGCGGCACTCTCCACATCTATCCGACGCTGGCGCAAATCAACCGCCGTGTTGCCGACCAGCGGCTTAAAGAGGCATTGACGCCGCAACGGAAACGTTGGTTGAAATGGATTTTCGGTTGGCGCGGCGGGTAGTTACAGCATTTTCAAATTCAGTTAATTACAGGTTGGAGTGCAGGCTTTGCCTGC
>JBLRXA010000156.1:0-7957 GCA_047920955.1 Methylobacter sp.
AGCAACAAGTACAGGCCGCCTGGGACGAGTCAGGTGTATTTAATGTGTCGGAATCCTCGACACAAGCTAAGTATTATTGTTTGGCCATGTTCCCTTATCCCAGCGGCAAATTGCACATGGGGCATGTTCGCAATTACACCATCGGCGACGTGATCAGCCGCTATCAGCGCATGTTGGGCAAAAATGTGATGCAGCCTATGGGTTGGGATGCGTTCGGCCTGCCTGCGGAAAATGCGGCGATGCAGCATGGCGTCCATCCCGCCGACTGGACCTACAGCAACATCGATTATATGCGCGATCAGCTTAAACGCCTGGGTTTCGGTTATGACTGGAACCGCGAGCTGGCTACCTGCGATCCGTCCTATTACAAGTGGGAACAATGGTTTTTCCTGAAGCTGCTGGAAAAAGGCCTGGTTTACAAAAAAACCGCGCCGGTCAACTGGTGTCCGCATGACATGACCGTTCTGGCCAATGAGCAGGTCATCGACGGCTGCTGCTGGCGTTGCGACACCCACGTCGAGCGCAAGGAAATCGCCCAATGGTTTTTAAAAATCACCGCCTATGCCGATGAATTGCTTAGCTCCCTGGAAGCCTTGGATGGCTGGCCGGAACAGGTCAAGACCATGCAGGCCAACTGGATAGGCCGCTCCGAAGGGGTGGAGATGAATTTCCCGGTGCCTGAGTCTGAGCCTGTCAGCATCTACACCACGCGCCCCGATACCTTGATGGGCGTGACCTATCTTGCCGTGGCGGCGGAGCATCCGTTGGCACTGAAAGCCGCCGAAACCAATCCTGACATCAGCGCCTTTATCGACGACTGCAAGATGATGGAAACCTCGGAAGCGGCCATGGAAACCATGGAAAAACGCGGCATCGACTCCGGCATCAAAGCGCTGCATCCGATCACCGGCAAACCGGTTCCGGTGTGGATTGCCAATTTCGTGTTGATGGGTTACGGCACCGGCGCGGTGATGTCGGTTCCCGCCCACGACCAACGCGATTATGAGTTTGCAAAGAAATACGGTATCGCGATCAAACAGGTGATTTTCGCCAAAGACGGCGACGGCGGCGATTGTTCGGAGCAGGCTTACACCGTAAAAGGCGTGTTAAAAAATTCCGGTGCATTTGACGGTTTGACATCCGAGCAGGCTTTTGCCGCGATTTCTGAAGCGCTGGAAAAAGACCATAAAGGCCAGCGCAAAACCAATTTCCGCCTGCGCGACTGGGGCGTTTCCCGTCAGCGTTATTGGGGTGCGCCGATTCCGGTCATTTATTGCGACGACTGCGGCACAGTGCCGGTTCCCGAACAGGATTTGCCGGTGGAATTGCCCAGAGACGTAGTGCTGGACGGCTCGCAATCGCCGCTGGTTGCGCATCCGACTTTCTCGCACACCACTTGCCCGACCTGCGGCAAAGCGGCGCGCCGGGAAACCGATACTTTCGATACCTTTATGGAATCGTCCTGGTATTTTGCGCGTTTCGCCGGCAATAACCCGGACAAAATGATTGACGAAAGCGCCAAATATTGGCTGCCGGTCGACCATTATATTGGCGGCATCGAACACGCGATTTTGCATTTATTGTATGCGCGTTTTTACACCAAACTGCTGCGCGATGAAGGCTTGCTGGTCTGCGACGAGCCCTTCAAAAAGTTGCTGACTCAAGGCATGGTGCTGAAAGACGGCAGCAAAATGTCCAAATCCAAAGGCAATACTGTCGACCCGCAAAGCCTGATTGACCAATACGGCGCCGATACCGTGCGTCTGTTCATCATGTTTGCCGCGCCGCCGGAGCAATCTTTAGAATGGTCGGACAGTGGCGTGGAAGGCGCGTTCCGGTTTTTGAAACGGTTGTGGAAACAGGCTTATTTGCATTGCGAGGCTGGCGGTTCTACAGCGCCGCTAGATAAGTCATCATTAACTGGCGAACAACAAGCGGTGCGCCGCCAACTGCATTTGGCGATTCAAAAAGCGACCGACGATTTCGGCAGACGTTTCACTTTTAATACCGTCATTGCCTCGAATATGGAGCTGATCAACACGCTGTCCAAATTTGTTGATGAGTCGGATAACGGCAAAGCGATACGGCAAGAAGTGCTGGAAGCCATTGTGCTGATGCTGTCGCCTATCGTGCCGCATATTTGCCATCAACTGTGGCTGGATTTAGGGCATCAAGAAGCGGTGGTCGGCGCGTCATGGCCGCTGGTTGATGCGTCGGCCTTGGAACAGGACACGCTGGAACTGGTGCTGCAAGTCAACGGCAAATTGCGCGGCAAGATGTCGGTATCGATTACGGCGTCTAAAGATGAAATAGAAACTATGGCGCTGGCAGATGAACAGGTACAGCGTTTTATTGACGGCCAGTCGGTGAAAAAAGTGATCGTGGTGCCGAAAAAGTTGGTTAATATCGTTGTTTAAGGGGATTTTGTGTTGACAAAAAAAGCAGCCATTTTTGTTATGGCTTTGTTATTGAGCGCTTGCGGCTATCATTTGCGCGGCGCTTTCCAATTACCTGAAAACATGAAAACTGTTTATGTGGAAGGCGGTTCGCCGCAACTACGCGAGCAATTTAAACGGGTGATGAAAACATCTTCCGGCCAACTTGTCGATTCGCGTAGCGGCGCAGGCATCGTAATCAAGATATTCGATGAAGATTTTAACCGGCGTGTATTGTCGCTCAGCTCCAGAGGCAAGACCAACGAGTTTGAGCTTTATTACCGCTTGGATTACGAACTTGCCAATGTCGGCGACGCCTTGTTGATGGAACGACAACCGGTTGAAATTAGGCGTGATTATTACAACGACCAACAGTTCATGATTGCCAAAGACAACGAAGAAACCATGATACGCAACGAGATGTACCAACAGGCGGTGCATACCATCGTGAACCGCGCTAGGGTGGTGTTAGAGGCGGGCGCAAAGTAACCATGCGGCTTAAGCCCGATCAGGTAACGGCGGCCTTGCAAAAAAGCTTGGCGCCAGTTTATTTCATTAGCGGCGACGAGCCCTTGCAGCAAGGCGAAGTCGCCGATGCGATCAGGGCTGCAGCCCGTAAAGCGGATTACGGCAGCCGTGAAGTGCTGGTTGCGGACAGCCATTTTTCATGGAATGAATTGGCCGAATCGGCCAGCTCTTTGTCCATTTTTGCCGATAAAAAAATCATCGATTTAAGATGGCCGACCGGTACGCCGGGCACTGAGGGTGCTAAGGCTTTAATCACTTATTGCGGGCATTTGCCGGACGATACGCTGTTGCTGATTACTGCCGCCAAAACGGCCACTAGCTCGTTAAAAACACAGTGGTTTCAGGCGTTGGACAAGGTCGGCTGCATCATACAAGTCTGGCCGCTAAACGGGCACGACTTGATCCGCTGGCTACAACAACGGATGCAGCAGCGCGGCTTGCAGGCCGAAACTGACGGCATCAAAATACTGGCGTCGAGAATTGAAGGCAATCTGCTGGCGGCGGCGCAGGAAATAGAAAAGCTGTATGTGTTATACGGCGAAGGCCGCCTGAGCAAGCAGCAAATTGTTGACGTGGTGGCCGACAGCTCCCGCTTCGATGTCTTTAAGTTGATGGACTGTGTGCTGGAGGCAAGAACTGAGCGGCTGTTGAAGATATTGTCGGCGCTGAAAGCGGAAGGCGTCGCAGCGCCGGTAGTGTTATGGGCATTGACGCGGGAAGCGCGTGTGTTCATCAAAATCAAACAGGCGCTGGCGCAAGGGCAAAATAGAGCACTGGCCTTTAAAAATAACCAAATCTGGGACAAGCGCCAGCCATTAGTTAGTGACGCATTGAACCGGCTAAGCGATGGCGACCTCAATACGATACTGACTTTGGGCGCAAAGGCAGACCGGCAGATTAAAGGCCAGCAGGCAGGTGAACCGTGGGAAACTTTATTGGCCGTCTGCCTGATGTTTGCAAAGCGAAAAGTGTCGTGATTTTCGCGAACACTTTTTAGCGCTGCAAAATAATTTCCAATACCAGTTTGCTGCCAAAGTAAGCCAGCAACAGCAACACAAAGCCGGTCAACGTCCAGCGCACCGCCGTTCTTCCGCGCCATCCGTAACGTAATCGGCCTATCAATAAACCGGAAAAAATAATCCAGGCGATGATCGACAATACGGTCTTATGCGCCAGATGCTGGGCAAATAAATCCTCAATAAAAATAAAGCCGCTGATTAAGGAAATGGTCAGGAAAAACAGCCCTGTGCCGAGCATTTGAAACAACAACGCCTCCATGGTTTGCAGCGGCGGTAATGACTGGATAAAGCGTTTGGGCGGATGGCTTTTAAGTTGCTGGTCTTGAATGGCCAGTAAAATGGCCTGCAATGCGGCAATATTTAACAGGCTAAACGCGATAATCGACGTCAGTATATGAACGCTCATCTGCCAATTATGGGCGTGTAACGTGTGTTCTTTTTCGAGCAAATTCAAATCCAGCGCCAGCATAATGGCGGCAATGGGGAAAATGACAATGCCCAGTTTTTCGACCGGCTTATTCAGCGTTGCCATCATCAGCAACAAGGCGACAATCAGCGAAACCAGAGCGGCGGTGCTGATAAAACTAAAATTGAAACCGTTGTTCTGTTGGAAATTGGCGGCGACGTAGCCGACGTGCGCGACCACAGCTATCCATGCCAGATAAAGCGGTGTGCGTTTTTTTTTATTCAGCCGGGTATCCCAGACAATCAGCAGGGTACTGGCCAAGTAGGTGCAAATTGACAGAGTAGCAAGGATGGCGTTCATGGGTCTGTTTATTAGTTTACGGTCACTAGATAACACCGCTGTCAGGTGTGGGCTTGTTGTCGGCAGGGGATAAATTGCCATTGAGTTTAATGCAAAGGCTTCAAGGGCTATGTTAATATATCCGGCTAAATAGTCCTAACGCATTTGTGCTAGCAAGTGGTTTCCTTAAGATTTAATTAAAGATATTGATATGTTTGATAATTTAACCGATCGATTAAGTAGCACGCTTAAAAAAATTAAGGGTCAAGGGCGCTTGACTGAAGACAATATCAAGGAAACGCTGCGCGAAGTGCGTATGGCTTTGCTTGAGGCTGACGTTGCTTTGCCGGTGGTTACCGACTTTATCGAACGCATTAAAGCCGGTGCATTAGGTCAGGAAGTCCAGGCCAGCCTGTCGCCCGGCCAGTCGCTGATTAAGCTGGTTCAGGCCGAGTTGATTTCGGTGATGGGCGAGGCGAACGAAAAGCTGAATCTTAATGCTGTTCCGCCTGCGGTTATCTTAATGGCTGGCTTGCAGGGTGCAGGTAAAACCACGACGGTCGCCAAACTGGGTCGCTGGCTGAAAGAAAATCAAAAGAAAAAAGTCGGCGTAGTCAGTGCCGACGTTTATCGCCCCGCCGCTATCAAGCAGTTGCAAATGCTGGCAGGCGAGCTTTCGCTGGAATTTTTTGACAGCGACATTTCACAAAAGCCGGTCGATATCGCCAAAAACGCGATTGACGCCGCCAAAAGAAAATTTCTTGATGTCATTATCATCGATACCGCAGGCCGTCTGCATATCGACGATGAAATGATGGGTGAAATTAAAGAATTGCATGCCGCAATCAATCCTGTCGAAACCTTGTTTGTGGTCGACAGCATGACCGGCCAAGATGCGGCGATTACCGCCAAAGCCTTTAATGACGCCTTGCCGCTGACCGGGGTTATCCTGACTAAAGCAGACGGCGATGCGCGCGGCGGTGCGGCGCTGTCGATACGGCATATTACCGGCAAGCCGATCAAGTTTATCGGTATGGGCGAAAAGACTGATGCGCTGGAGCCGTTTTATCCTGATCGTATTGCTTCGCGTATTTTAGGTATGGGCGACGTGCTGGGTCTGATTGAAGAGATTGAGCAAAAAGTCGACAAGGAAAAAGCCGAAAAACTGGTCAAAAAACTGCAAAAAGGCAAGTCATTCGATCTGGAGGATTTTCGGGAGCAGTTGCAGCAAATGTTGGAAATGGGCGGCGTCGGTTCGATGCTGGACAAATTGCCGGGCATGAACAGCATTCCCCAAGAAATGAAAGACAAGGTTAACGACAAGGAATTATCCCGCCAGATTGGCGTAATTAACTCCATGACCATGAAGGAAAGGCGCTATCCCGACTTGATTAAAGGCAGACGGAAACAGCGTATTGCCGATGGCTGTGGACAGCAATTGTCCGATGTCAACCGTATTTTGAAACAGTTTCTGATGATGCAGAAAATGATGAAACGCTTCAAAGGTGGCAATATGACCAACATGATGCGCGGCATAAAAAACAACGTACGCGGCATGAGACGGTAATTTTTGTACTCATGGCAGGCTATCCAGCATTATAAAGCGAAGGCGTTGTCCTTTACTTATATGAAAAATTGCGTAAAATAGGTCGATTAACAAACACTGACTAAATTTTTTGAGGATCTTAGATGGTAACCATTCGTCTTTCTAGAGGCGGCGCTAAAAACCGCCCTTTCTATCATGTTGTTGTAACCGATAGCAGAAGCGGTCGTGACGGTCGTTACATTGAACGTCTTGGCTTTTTCAACCCGCTAGCGCGGGGCGGCGAAGAAAAATTGCGTTTAGATTGCGAGCGCGTTGATTATTGGAAAGCCAACGGCGCACAGCCTTCCGAGCGCGTTGTAAAATTGATTAAAGATGCCCGCAAAGCAGCGGCATAAGCTGAATTGACTGGGCAGCAGTATATAAGCGTTGGAAAAATTTCCGGCGTTTTTGGTGTAAAAGGATGGGTTAAGGTATTTTCCTTTACTGATCCGAGGGAAAATATTTTAACTTATTCTCCTTGGTTGTTGAAAAAAGGCGATGAAAGCAAAACAGTCGCTGTTGTTGATGGCCAGTTACAGGGCAAGACTATCGTCGCCCAACTGGATGGCGTTAATGACAGGGATCAGGCGGCAAGCTTGATGGGCTGGGATATTTTTATACGTCAGGATCAATTGCCGAAAACCGGAAAAAACGAGTATTACTGGTCTGAGTTAATCGGCCTGAACGTTGAAACCATTGATGGCGTTCAATTAGGCGTTGTCGATAGTTTGCTGGAAACCGGCGCTAATGACGTGATCATTGTTCAGGGTGAGCGAGAACGGGTGATTCCGTTTTTACAAGGACAAACGATAACGAAGATTGATCTGGATGCAGGCAACATTATTGTCGATTGGGATCCTGAGTTTTAATGACGCTGATGCGTTTTGACGTTGTTACCTTGTTTCCGGACATGGTGACAACAGCGGCAAGTTGCGGCGTAACCGGCCGGGCAATCGAACGCAATATTGTCAGTTTGTCGACCTGGAATCCACGGGATTATACGCACGACAAACACCGAACCGTTGATGATCGCCCCTACGGCGGCGGCCCCGGCATGGTAATGAAGTATCAACCTTTGCATGATGCGGTCAGCAACGCCAAACAGTCGGGTTCTGAAAACATCAAAGTGATTTATTTGAGTCCGCAGGGCAAGCCGATTAACCAAGTCTTGCTAGCGGAAGCTTGCAAGTTCTCGCAATTGATTTTAGTCGCGGGGCGTTATGAAGGCATTGATGAACGCTTTGTTGAATTAGATTGTGATGACGAATGGTCTATCGGTGACTATGTAATTAGCGGCGGCGAATTGGCGGCATTGGTGGTCATTGATGCAGTAACGCGGTTGTTGCCGGGCGTACTCGGTGATGAAAATTCAGCACAGCAGGACTCGCACAGCGATGGTTTGCTAGATTGCCCGCACTACACCCGCCCCGAACAAATTGACGGGCATCCGGTGCCGGATGTTTTATTAGGCGGCAATCATGCGGACATAGACCGCTGGCGAATGAAACAGGCGTTAGGACGAACTTGGCAGAAACGGCCAGATTTGTTAAAAAAAAAGAATTTGAGCGCAGAGCAGGAAAAGTTGCTTAAAGAATTTATTGTGGAGTTGGTTTAAATTAAGGTGTGGTAATGAGCAATATTATTG
>JBLRXA010000157.1:0-7904 GCA_047920955.1 Methylobacter sp.
ATAGCGGCCGAAATATCGGCGCCGATATTCAAGAGCGTATGTGGCCCAGCCTTGCGGTAGCGCTACCGACCTTAATTGTCGGTTTGTTGGTGAATATCTGTTTTGCCTTGATGATGGTGTTGTTCCGCAACAGCTATTTGGAACATGCCGGGCTTGTTGTGTGCGTGATTTTAATGTCGGTGTCATCGCTGTTTTATATTATCGGCGGCCAGTTTTTTATCGCCAAATTATTAAGGCTAGTGCCCATTTCCGGTTATGACGACGGCCTCTCGGCGGTCAAGTTCCTGATTTTGCCGGTATTGATCGGCGTATTTTCAGGCATAGGCTCAGGTGTGCGTTGGTACCGAACCTTGTTTCTCGAAGAAGTCGAAAAAGATTATGTGCGCACGGCGCGGGCAAAAGGCCTGAGCGAAACCCAAACCCTGTTCCGTCATGTCTTGCGCAATGCCATGATTCCGATATTGACCGGCGTGGTCGTGGTGTTGCCTTTGTTATTTATGGGCAGCCTGATTATGGAGTCTTTTTTCAGTATCCCCGGTTTGGGCAGTTACACCATCGACGCGATTAACAGCCAGGACTTTGCCATTGTGCGCGCCATGGTCTTTCTGGGTTCGGTGTTGTATGTGATTGGCCTGCTGTTGACGGATATTTCCTACACCCTGGTCGATCCTCGGGTGAGGTTGTCATAGCTATTGTTCAAAGCCAGCTTTGAACTCCACCGGGTTTAAAACGTATTTTGTCATTTAGTCTGGAGTTCAAAGCTGGCTTTGAACGTTTTGTTGAGGTTCTGTAGTGTTAAAAAAAGGCCCACATACGCCAGCGCATTTATTTTTGGACAATACTCCCTATTTTGTCACCAGCGCCATTTATCAAAAAAGACCGCTGCTAGCAGCCGATACCATCAAGCAGCATTTGCTTGAGACGATTAAAAGCTGCTTTCGTGAGAAAAACTGGATGCTCAATGATTGGGTGATTCTGGATAATCATTATCATCTGCTAGGCGTGAGCAATAGGGGTGATGATTTGAGTCATATTTTTCGTAAAATACATGGCATAACCAGTCATGTTATTCAAGCCCATTACGCATGTGACCGGCCGGTTTGGTGGAACTTTTGGGATTATTGTCCGCGTGATGAAAAGGATTATAGGGTTCGCTTAAATTATTTATTGATTAACCCGGTCAAGCATGGCTATTGTGATAATTTACATGACTATCCGTTTTCCAGTTTTCATCAACGGCTGGTGCAATCGGGACGGGAAAACTTAGCTAAACAATTTAAAGACAATGACGCTTATCAAACAATGGTGTTACAAGAAGATGATTTTTAATTGTCCAAAGCCAGCTTTGGACTCCGATTTAGGCGTCTGTCATTTAAAATGGAGTTCAAAGCTGGCTTTGAACATTGTCGAGCATGATTTGACTAACGCAGGTTAACGTAATGATTGTTTTGTGGACAGACGCGCTAATCTACGTACTGATTGCTGTGATACTGGTGCTGGGCTTGTACCTGCGCGGCAAAGAACACATTAAACGCCCGTTGAAACAAATAGGCCGTAGCAAGATGGGCATGGTGTCGCTGGTGGTATTGTTATTTTTTGTGCTGATCGGCTTGCTGGATTCGGTGCATTTCAAGGCCGCCGGTAATAAGACTAATGAAATCATCAGTCTATTGGATTACTGGGCGGTGTCGCTGCGAGAACACGGCGAAAAAACCTATTCCGCACCTTTTGCGACGACGCTGTACAGCAAGGAAATGATTACGTTGGCCGATGGCAGTACGCACTGGGATTATCCGCGTTTGGAATTTGGCGGCAGTCATCTGGATGACCTTGAAAACCAGCGCTTTGACGACATTTTGCAAAAAGGGTTGTACGGTTTTGCCCAAGGCGCCGGGTTGGTGGGGTTTTTTATGTTGCTGTCGTGGGGAATGCTGGCGGAACAACACAAGCGCCTGATGCGCAGTCCGACCGCAAAAGCAGTCTGGGCGGTGGCGTTTATTATCGTTTCGGTCAGTTACGCCTTGATCTACTTATCCGGCTATTATCATGTTCTCGGCACCGATAAAGTCGGCGAAGATGTGTTTTATCAGGCGGTGAAAAGCATCCGCACCGGCTTAGTTATCGGTACTTTGACAACGCTGGTCATGCTGCCGATGGCGATTATTTTTGGCATTTTGGCGGGATTTTTTCGCGGCTGGGTGGATGATGTTATTCAATACATCTACACCACGCTGAATTCCATCCCCGGCGTGTTGCTGATAGCCGCTTCCATCCTGATGGTGCAGGTGTATATGGCTAACCACGAAGAAGATTTCACCAGCGTGGTCGTCCGCGCCGATATGCGGCTGTTATTTTTGTGCCTGATTTTGGGCGTGACCAGCTGGACAGGCTTATGCCGCTTGCTGAGGGCGGAAACGCTTAAACTCAGGGAAATGGAATATGTCCAGGCTGCGCAGGCGCTGGGCGTGAAGCAAGGCACGATTTTACTGCGCCATATTTTGCCGAATGTCATGCACATTGTACTGATTTCGGTAGTGCTGGATTTTAGTTCGCTGGTGTTGGCCGAAGCGGTGTTGTCCTACATCAATATCGGTGTCGATCCAACCACTTACAGCTGGGGCAACATGATTAACGGCGCCCGGCTGGAAATGGCGCGCGAGCCGATAGTGTGGTGGTCGCTGACGGCTGCCTTTGTGTTCATGTTCGCACTGGTGCTGGCGGCGAATTTGTTTGCCGACGTGGTGCAGGCGGCGTTTGATCCAAGGCGGGCAGGCAATGACTAATCCTCTATTGGCCGTCGAGCGTCTTAGCGTCACTTTTAACCGGCGGCAAAAGGTTGTTGATGATATTAGTTTTGTAATTTATCCGGGTGAAACCTTTGCCTTAGTGGGTGAGTCGGGTTCGGGAAAATCCATCACGGCGTTGTCGGTACTGAGATTATTGCCCAACAATGCCCGCCTCAGTGCCGACAACATCCGCTTAAATGGCGACAATCTACTCAACCGGTCTGAGTCTGATTTGTGCAAAATTCGCGGCAACCGCATTGGCCTTATTTTTCAGGATCCGATGTCATCGCTGAATCCGGTAATGACGATAGGCAGTCAGATTGAAGAAGTCATCAATATTCATTTTTCTTTGCCCAAACAGGCGGTTAAACAGCGTGTGCTGGAATTGTTGCAGCAGGTTGAAATACCCGAACCGCAGCTGCGCATAAAAGACTATCCCCATCAACTGTCCGGCGGGCAGCGGCAGCGGGTGATGATTGCGATCGCCTTGGCGGGCAAGCCGGATTTATTGATTGCCGATGAACCGACTACGTCGCTGGATGTCACTATACAGGCGCAAATACTGGCCTTGCTGAAAACTATCCAACAGCAGACCGGCATGGCCTTGTGGTTGATTAGCCATGATTTGGCGCTGGTATCGACGATGGCAGATCGCATTGCGGTGATGCAGCGGGGCAAACTTGTTGAAACCGGCAACACGGCGGATTTTTTTAGCAATCCTAAACATCCTTATACGCGCAAGTTATTGAATGCGCTGCCATTGATGGCGAGCTGTTCGACCCATCCGGTAACGGAAAAACCGCTGTTGCTGTGTGTCCGCGATTTTTCTTGTTATTACCCGATACGCCAAGGCATTTTTAAGCGCATTGTCGATTATGTCCGGGCGGTGGATGGCGTGAGTTTTGATATTCAACAGGGCAAGACGCTGGCTTTGGTGGGCGAATCGGGTTGCGGTAAAACGACGCTGGGCAAGAGTTTATTAAATTTAATACCGGCGAGCGGCGGGCAGGTCAAAATTAATGGCGTTGATTTGAGTCAGTTGACCGGCGAGGAATTAAGACAGCAGCGCGCCAACATCCAGATTGTTTTTCAAGATCCTTTTTCGTCAATGAACCCCAGGATGCTGGTGGGCGATATTATTACCGAAGGCATCAGCGCCTTGCATCCCGATATGAGTGCGGACGAACGTAAGGCGCGGGTTCGGCAATTGTTGCAGCAAGTTGATTTGCCGGAAAATTCGGCGCTGCGTTATCCGCATGAATTTTCCGGCGGACAGCGCCAGCGTATTTGTATTGCCCGCGCGTTGGCGGTTGAGCCTAAGCTGATTGTTTGCGACGAGCCGACCAGTGCGCTGGATGTGTCGGTGCAGGCGCAGATTATCCAATTGCTGAAAACATTGCAGCAGGAAAAAGGCGTCAGCTATTTATTTATCACCCATGATCTGGCTGTGGTGGCGGAAATCGCCGACGAGGTTGCGGTGATGTACCAAGGCAAAATTATAGAGCAGGGCAGTGTGGAACAGGTGTTGACCCGCCCCGAACAGGCTTATACGAAAAAACTGCTGGCGGCGGTGCCGGTGTTGAAAATCTAACGTTAGTATTTTTTAAAGAGGAAAAGCTCATGCAATTAACGCCAGCATTATTACCCCGTCTGATTCAGGCCATTAATACTGTCATCGAAACTAATGCCGACGAAGTAACGGCGTTGGACCAGGCGATTGGCGACGGCGATCATGTGACTAATTTGCAACGCGGGCTCAAGGCATTGATGGCTCAACGCGAAGAATTAGCGGGGCTGGATTGGGTGGCGGCATGGCAGAAAATCGGCATGACCCTGATGACTGCGGTGGGCGGTGCCTCGGGCTCGTTATACGGTACCTTGTTTGTGGCAATGAGCAAGGCGGCGCGGGATAAGGCCTTGGATTTAACTGCTTTTGCCGAGGTATTCAGCAGCGGCGTGGCCGCAGTCAAGCTGCGCGGCAAGGCTGATGCCGGTGAGAAAACCATGCTCGATGTGCTGATTCCGGTGGCGGCTTATTTACAACAGGCGGCAACGGATGCGGTTGCCTTGCCTGAGGTTTTGGATAATGTCGCCCGCACCGCGATAGCGGGCATGGAGTCGACTAAAGATATGATTGCCACCAAAGGCCGCGCGTCTTTCTTGGAAGAGCGCAGCCGTGGGCATATCGACGCAGGCGCTAAAACTAGCCAGTTAATGATTTGCGCGCTGGTGGAAGTATTAACGGCACAATTAACAGCCCCAGCGTAAAGCGGCGGTATGCACAGGTGCGTCCCATAGCTTCAACAGTTCGTCGTCCAGCAAGCTCAGCGTGATTGAGCAACCCGCCATATCCAACGAGGTCGTGTAATTACCGACCAGCGAACGGCAGATGGTAATGCCGCGCTGCTCCCAAAAGTGTGCTGCCAGTCCGTAAATCAGGTGCAGTTCGATTAACGGTGTGGCACCGAAACCGTTGACATGCAATAGCGCCGATTGGCCGGGTTGCGGTTTTAAATCCTCATCAATAGCAGTCGCCAGATAGTCGACAATTTCGCGGGCGCTGCTCATGGCAATGCGCTCACGTCCGCGTTCGCCATGAATGCCCACGCCCATTTCAATTTCATTGTCGCCGATGTCGAAGGTGGGCTTGCCCAATGCGGGTACAGTGCAGCTGCTCAAGGCCACGCCCATGGACGCTGTGACCTGATTGACCCGCTCGCCCAAGGCTTTGCAACTTGCCAAATCGGCGCCGTTTTCTGCCGCCGCGCCGATGATTTTTTCAACAATCAGCGTACCGGCAACACCCCGCCGTCCGGTGCTGTGGCTTTTGGGAAAAGACACGTCATCGCTTACTAGGAGGCTTTCATTCGGGCAATCGAGCATTTCGGCGGCGATTTCAAAATTCATCACATCGCCCGCATAATTCTTGACGATGAATAAAACCCCGCCGCCATTTTCCACCGCTTGTGCCGCCGCCAGCATTTGGTCTGGGGTAGGGGAGGTGAATACTTGGCCGGGGCAGGCCGCATCCAGCATACCCGAACCGACAAAGCCGCTATGTAAAGGTTCGTGTCCTGAGCCGCCGCCGGAAATCAGCGCGACTTTGCCCGGTGTCGTGGGCTTTATGCGTTTGATGAAGTGTGGTTCGGTATTGAATTGAATAATATCGGCATGAGCCTTGGCAAAGCCGCCAAGGCTTTCGTCAAGCAAGGTGTCGGTGTTGTTGAGGAATTTTTTCATGGCGGCGGCTCCAAAGTGTTCGGGTTTAGTGGACGGCAATGTTTAGTCGAGCTTGTTTAAGGCTTCGGTTATCGCGCTAATATCCGGCATGACCCAAGTAGGCCGGTAGTCGGTGCTTTCAAAGTCCTTTTCGCTGGATACGCCGGTTAACACCATCAGGCTGCGTATGCCAGTGCGGACAGCACCTAAAATGTCGGTTTCAAGCCTATCGCCGATGGCTACCGTGTGCGCGGGATCAACATTCAATAAGGCCAAAGCCTGCTGATAAATGATCGGTTCCGGTTTGCCGATAATGGTGGGTTCAATGCCGGTAGCCGCTTGTAATGCGGCCAGAATCGCGCCATTGCCGTGAGTGATGCCGCGTTCGGTGGGTAACGTGGTGTCGGCATTAGTGCCAATGAATTTAGCGCCGGCGCGGATGTTTAGCGTGGCGGTTGCCAGTTTGTCCCAGGACAAGGTTCTGTCCATACCGCAAACAACAACATCCGCACCTTTGTTGGGGGTGGCCGGGTCGTCATTCAGCTCATAGAGTTCGGTTAAGGTAAATCCGCGTTCAATCAGCGGTTCTTTGGCGCCATCTTCGCCGATTACAAATACCCGGGTTTCCGTTGGTTGGTAATGCTCGCCCAGATATAGGGCAGTTGCCATGCTGGAGGTTAAAATTTCATCACGGCTTACCTGTACGCCCATCTGTGCCAATTTGATGACATATTGCTCTTGAGTCAACCTAGCGTTGTTGGTTGCCAGGATAAAAGGCAGCTGCCGATTGCGCAATGTTTGAAAAAAATCAACCAAGCCCGGCATCGGTTGGTCGCCGTGCCATAAGACGCCATCCATGTCGATGATGAGTGCATTTATATTGGTAAAGGGTTCCATTAGCGTGTTTCTCTCTATGTTTGGGGGCGTCATTATAATTTACATCGCGTGTAAGGCGAACATTCTATTGCCTTTTCTAAGCGACTGGGTTGCTTGCGCACATATTATGGCAAATTAAGCTGAACTTAATATTGGGTAAGCTGAGGGATTCAGCTGATTGCGCATTTTTTGTTTTTTGGGAAAAAGCGTGTCAATCAGTTGCTATTCATGTGCTGGCGCCGAACATTGGGCATTGACATCAGTCCCCTTTCTACTTTAAAGTTGCGTTCGCATAAAGAGTAAGTAACCAAAATTATAATTATTACTATTAACCCATCGGAGCACGCATCATGGCAAAACCATTAATACAAATGGCATTAGATTCATTGGATTTCGACCAAACAGTCGCACTGGCTACTTTAGTGGCACCGCACGTTGACATTTTTGAAATCGGAACTCCATGCATTAAACACAATGGCGTTAACCTGGTTAAAGAGCTAAGAGCAAGATTTCCAGATAAATTACTGTTAGTTGATCTTAAAACAATGGACGCCGGCGAATACGAAGCCACTCCTTTTTACGCAGCAGGCGCTGATATTTGTACTGTTCTGGGTGTATCTGGCCTGGCGACATGTATCGGTGTTATCAAAGCAGCTAACGCACACGGTGCAGAAGCTCAAATCGACTTAATCAATGTTGAAAACAAAGTTGCCTGCGCAAGAGCAACCGCTGAAGCCGGTGCCCACATCATGGGAATCCACACAGGTCTTGACGCTCAAGCAGCCGGTCATACACCGTTTGCTGACTTAACTGACATTGCCTCATTAGGCTTGCCAGTCAGAATTTCAGTAGCGGGCGGTATTAACGCTTCAACTGTACAAGACGTCGTGAGAGCCGGTGCAAACATCATCGTCGTTGGCGCTGCAATTTACGGCGCAGCTTCACCAGCTGATGCAGCTCGTGAAATCCGCGAATTGGTTGACGCGGTATAATTATGCATCAGCAACTTATCATAGAAAAGAT
>JBLRXA010000158.1:0-7880 GCA_047920955.1 Methylobacter sp.
GGAAAGCGAATTATCAAATGAATATGTTTGTATATGAAATTTGAAGCAGGCTTATCAGCGCATTTCCAAGCGTTTGGCAGATTAACCGCTGGCAACAATCGAATAGCCACCACGCCCCAGCCCCATAGGCGCCAACTTAAGAGCAAAACATCCAATTTTGTCGACACTTAAAATATGTAACTAATTGTTAAATTTAGTATTTTAATTTTAGACAATTTCGACCGACATTGCTATTTTTCCTTAAGTTGGCGCCTATGCGCCCCAGCCCCCACCCCCGCTTCCGGCAAACCTTGCCGGAAGCGCCGTTTTTTTAATCTTCATGTTTTTTATGGCTGCCGACCCGCAGCGATAAGGCGAGAATGGCCAAACACAGCAACCAGGCCATCAGTTGGGCATTGGTTACCGAAAAAATAACAGCGGTGCCGATACGTTTGCCCAGTTCAGGATAAGCCATAATAAAGTCGCGGCTTTCGATAAAGGCTTTAGTTTCCATAATGACCAGCGCCAAGCCTGCAAGCACTAGCGTGTATGCCATCCACTTGTCTTGATGCGCATTAAGATTCAAGTGTCCGGCCAGGTGGTTAAACCCGATGTTGTTTAATGACCAAGCGTGCTGGTTCATGCAGTTGATTAGCCATAGCCAGATAATACCGGCAACAGGGACGTAAATGGCGACGGTGGGGAAGCTGATATAACGTCCATGTAACGCCAAGCCAACGGTTTGGTAAACCGCAAATCCGGCAAATAATAAGTAAAGTGCGTATATCCAGGCGCCCAATTTTACGTAGGTTGGCTGATCGGCTAATAAGCCGTAGCCGCGCTGCAAGATTAAGCCGCCTAATACCGCGTTCAAGCCTACCGTTAGTGCAGCTTGCGCCCGTTGCCAGTCGCTATAGCTGGTGTACCACAGATGTTCGGCCATGTTGACCACTAACACGCCCAGCACTTGCGAGAACGCTAAAAATAGCGTGATACGCAGTGGCGACAAGGCTTGCAAAGGTCGCCAAAAATAGACCGCAACCCCCAAAAACAGCAGCGTTGACGCGATAATGCCGTTAAGCCAATCGGGGTTTTCATAGACCGGCCCGGTTAAAGGAAAAACCTCTTTACGGTCGACCGAATAAAGTCCCCAGTTTGCCCCGACCACACCTTCAAACTCACTTTTCCACGACTGGTTAAAGGCTTCGACGATGTTGACGTCAAAGCCGTTTTTGTTGGCCACTTTGATCAGTTCGCGGATAAATTTTGCTTCGTTGACTACGCTAGGCACGGCCCAGCCCCGTTGACGGCCTTCACCCGGCCAGCCTGATTCGCCAATCAAGATGGCTTTGCCGGGGGCAATGGCATTAATTTCCTGCTGAACCTGCTTGAAAATGCGTTCAATATGCCCCGGCGCCTGCTCGACAGTAATCGGTTCATCTTCCCAGTAGGGCAAAATATGGATAGTGACAAAATCGACTTCTTTGATTAAGTCGGGGTATTTCATGTACATCGACCACACATCGGCGTAAGACACCGGCTGTTTGACCGAGCGTTTGACTTCGCGAATGTATTCAACCAGTTGTTCAGGTTCCAAATCGCCGCGCAGCAGCACTTCGTTGCCGACAATGACCCGCTTGACCACATCGGGATGCGCGTTGGCGGAGCGGATAACTTCGGCAATTTCGGTTTTATTGTCGGCTTCGATAGCGCCAAGCCAGGCGCCTTGTATCATTTTTAGGCCGTATTTTTTTGCCAGTTCGGGAATCACCGGCATACTGCCTTCGGCACTGGCATAAGTACGGATAGAATGGGTCTTTTCGCCCATCAGGCGCAAATCGGCGTCAATTTGTTCAGGGCTGGGGAATATCCCATCCAGCGGCCCTTGGCCTTCCCGAAATGGCGCGAAAGACAGGCTGTTGAGCTTTCCTGACGGGACATCCGAGCCTACATCTTGAGGCAGGTTAGTGAGCCAGCCTGACAAGGCATTCAATACAACAATCAAGACGACAAATGACGCAGTTTTCATAAATAAAAGTAATCAGTTAAAAAAGGTGTTAGCAAAAACGCCGGGTATATTAAAGTTGCAGCATGATCTCATAATTGCCGCTTTTTGAATATGAATGGGCAGGAAGCAGCAGACATTAAGCACTCACCCCATTACCAACAGATGCTGTCATAATCTGCACCTTTTAAATTGATAGGATTATTGTTTTAACATGGCCAATTTTAAAACCCATTTGTCCATTGCTGCAGCAACCGGTATTGGTGCGGCTATTGTTGCTGTTGACGCTCAGTTGATAACTCACACCGATATGCCGTGGTTTATTTTTTTAGGCATATTAGGCGGGTTGTTGCCAGATATTGATGCCGAAAATTCAAGGCCGGTAAAACTGCTATTTAATCTGTTAGCTTTTACTGCCTTGTTTATGACACTGTCTATTTTTAAAGACCAATACCCATCGCATGTTCTATTGACGATTGCCGTCGGCACTTATCTGCTAGTTCGTTATGGTCTATTTGCATTATTTAATCGATTTACCGTTCATCGCGGCGTTTTTCATTCGCTCTTAGCGACGCTGTTTTTTGCCCTGTTTATGACCTGTATTAGTTATCATTTTCTGCATTGGAAGGCAGCCAATGCCTGGTTAAACGGGATTTTCATTGCCTTAGGATTTATCGCGCATTTGCTGTTAGATGAGCTTTATAGCGTTGATTTATCTAATTCGAGAATGAAAAAATCATTCGGTACCGCGTTTAAATTGTGGGGTTATAACAGTTTAGCAGCTTCAGTATTAATGACTTTATGTACTGTTGCACTGTATTGGGCAGCGCCGCCGGTGCTGCCCTTGGCAGGGATATGGGAAAAGCTTTATTCCCGATTCATTTGAGAACGTTCGACATAACCGGGTCGGTATTGCAACGGCCAGTCGCGGTAATTAAAAACCTGGCCGTGTTCGCGCACGGTAGCGCAGGCGCTGAGCGTTATCTCGGCAACCACCCATTGCACGGCATTAATCTCGCCGATGCTTAAAATGCCGTTATCGGGAAAGCCGCGATCCACCGGCGTATAAATGGCCGCCGCGCCGATATTGACATCAACCGCTTCAGACCACGGCGCTTCGCCGACCAACGCCGCCTGCACGACATAACATTGGTTTTCCAGCGCCCTGGCCTGACAGCCGATTTTGACGCGGTGATAACCGGCCAGGGTGTCGGTGCAGCTGGGCACCAAAATCAGGTTGGCGCCCGCTTCAACCTGTTTGCGTGCCAATAGCGGAAATTCGCTGTCGTAGCAAATGTTGATGGCGATCCGGCCGTATTCGGTATCGAAACATTTTAAATCCTCGCCGTGTTGAATCGACCAGTGCTCATTTTCAAAGCGGGTCATCATCAGCTTGTCCTGAAAATCGACTTGGCCGTTCGGCATAAACAAATAGGCGCGGTTACGGTACGCGCCAGCAGCGGTTTTTACCGGAAAAGTGCCGGATTGGATAATGCAGCGGTATTTTTTTGCCAGCGTTTGGTACAAAGCCAAATAATCATCCAGCAATGCTTGCATAGCGTCTAACTGCTTGTTTAACGAGGCATAAACATCCTGACCGAACAAGGAGGCCAGTTCCATGCTGGCATATTCGGGAAACAGCAAGATTTGCGCCCCCTGCCCTGCCGCATCGCTCACCCAGCGTTCGGCCTTGTCTTGATACTGTTGCCAGTTCTCTAAAAAACTGATGTCGTACTGGGCGCTTGCAATTTTAACGTTCATGTTTTAGCCAAAAAGTCATGGGTTTCGGGGTTTCTTCACTATCGTCCAGGTCTTTCCAGATATAGCTTGTATGTAGTTCGGGGTGTTTGACGTAGCCGCGTTTAGTCCAAAATTGGTCCAGCGGCACATAATCGGCGGGTCTTCTCGGATGGTCGGCGGGGCGTTCCACGCAGCAAAAACAAATATGCTTAAAGCCGCCCAAGTCTTCGGCATGGGCTTCGCGTTGCTCAAAAAAGCGCACACCAATACCTAAGCCGCGATAGTTTTTATCCAGCACCGATTCGCTGCAATAAAACACCTCGTCGAGGTTATAGCCATTATCCAGAAACGGCTGTTTCAGTTCATCGGTTTCGTATTTCATCGGGATGGCGGTCGATGCGCCGACGACTTTGTCGCCATCGAATGCAATCACGATGACGCTGTCCGCGCAATCGATGTAAGTCTGTAAGTATTTTTTTTCGTAATTAATGTCGCCGTCGTACAAATAAGGAAAGTCGCGGAACACCTCAATCCTAAGCCGCGCCAATTCAGGGATAAATTGCTCCAGAGCGGCGCCGCTCCATCTTTCAACACGAATATCGTTAGCCATAATGTTGCACCAGCAAAAAACTGCGCATTTTAGCCGACTATTGGCTATTTTCGTAGCACCGGCTGCGAATTTTTCAAAATGTGCCAATGACGCCGCCATTTGTTTTTTAACGCCGCAGTTATTACACTGCCCGCTTTATAAAATTTGCCATTAACCTTGCCATGATAAAACCACAAACACCGAAAACCAGCCTGCATCTTATTGCCTACGCATTGTTAACCCTACTGGCGGGCTGCTCGGAACCCGACATGCAAAAACTTGAAGGCGTGGCGCAGGGCACCACTTACCATATCAGCTACTGGTCGGAATCGCCGCTCGATAATGATGCGATTAAAGCCGGTGTCGAAGCTGAATTCACTAGCATCGACCAGCAATTGTCCAATTACCGGCCTGATTCGGTCATTGAAATTTTCAACAACACCGAAACGACCGAGAGCCAGGACGTCGGCAGTGAAATCGTTTATTTAGTCAAAACCGCGCAAAGCGTTTATCAGGCCAGCCAAGGTTGCTACGACTTGACCATCAAGCCCTTGTTCGACTTATGGGGTTTTAGCGGCGAAACCCCGGGCATTCCTGACGATGCCAGCATTAACGCCGCGCTCAAACAAGTCGGCATGGACAAAGTCGAGATTGTCGATGACAGCCATTTGCGTAAAAAACAGGCCGACCTGAAAATCGATTTATCGTCCATCAGCCAAGGCTACAGCGTCGAGCGGATCAGCGCTGTCTTGGCGCAACAAGGCGTTGCCCATTACCTGGTTGAAATTGGCGGCGAACTGAAAACCAACGGCCACAAACCGGGGCTTGAGCCGTGGCGCATTGCCCTGGAACGGCCATTGCCGGAGGAGCGGGTAATGCACAAAGTCCTGACCATGCCTAAAGATGCGCCGGTTGCGGTGATGACATCAGGCTCTTACCGGCATTATTTCGACAATGATGGCCAGCGTTACAGCCACACGCTGGATGCCCGCACCGGCAGGCCGATTGCCCATAATTTGGTTTCTGTCACCGTGTTCCATAGCGACCCGACCCTTGCCGATGCCTGGTCAACCGCCTTGCAGTGCTTGGGGCAAAAACACGGCATGGCAGCGGCGAACGCACAAAACATGGCCGCATTTTTTATCGAACAGCAGGACAAAGAACTGAGCGAATCGCGCAGCGAGCCGATGAACCGGCTTTACCCCACATTAATGCCGACGCTTGAGGATTGATAGGATAATCCCTTAACATCCTGTATGATTTGGCATTTTTTAACCTACCCGCAAGCTCAAATGAGAAAGCCATTTTTTGCGCCCAAACTATCCAGACCACGCCAGATGTCCCGCAGCTTTGTCATCGCCGCAAGCCTGATGCTCGCCTCCTGTGATTACATCCTGACCAACCTGCCCGGCGTCTATACCATTGACGTCCAGCAGGGCAATATCGTCGACCAGGCGATGATTGACCAGCTCAGGCCCAACATGAACAAACGCCAGGTACTTTACATCATGGGCTCGCCCATGCTGGTCAACTTCTTCCATCAAAAGCGTTGGGACTACCTTTATTCGGCGCAGCCCGGCGATGGCGAGAAGGAGCAAAAAAGAATTTCGCTGTTTTTCGACAACGACCAGCTTATCGGCGTACAAGGCGATTTTAAGCCCAGTGCGGTGCCCGTTATAAAAGCATCCGATGAAATGACCGTGGATGTGCCCAAGCGCGACCTTGAAAAAACCCTGTGGGAAATGATCACCGGCCTGTTTGATTATGAAGGTGCTGATGACCATCCTAAATCCGGGCAGTCGGATATAAAATCCCCCGGCGATCAACTGCCATTTTAAGGCGTATGGTCATTTCCCGCCCCCAAGCTCCAGAGACTGTGAAAGTATTCGTGTGGTCGGAGCTTTAGCCCCGACCACGATCAATAAAACAATGAATTACGCATCACTAAAATATTATGAGCCATATTTTCAAAAATACTTTCACAGTCTCTCCAGCTTGGGGACGAGGCAAGTGTTTCAGCAAAGCCTTTGTTTTGCACAGCACGGACGCCGTTGACATTCCAGGAAATGATTTTCATACAGTTTTCCTTCTGAGGGTTGGGAAAATAATAGAATAATGATTTTTGCTAACCCGCTTAATCTACTCTGCTTTCTATCTCATCATCGTTGAGTAAACGTATTGATTTCATTTGATCTAAAGCAATGGGATGACCTAACGAAGCGGCTTTAGCAATCCACATCATGGCAAGATTAGTGTCTTTAGCGACACCACACCCTTTTAGATAACAACTTCCTAGTAAATACATGGCATCAGCAAAGCCTTGCTTAGTCGCCAGTTCTAACCAATAAAGCGCACTTTGCGGTTTATGATGCCCTAAAAAAAGCACCGCTAAATCATTTTGGGCATTAGCGTCACCGCTATCTGCATTCATAATAAGCTCAATATCATCATGATTAAGCGGGATGCAGCTATGGTTTTTGATTGAATCGAAACAAATCAGGGCTTTATTCCTATCCTCACTCGCGGCACAGCGCAAGGTGCCATCGGCCACGCGGCGTCTTAGCGTACTCAAACTCCATTCGGTTAAGGTAGCGGCGGTTTGCAGGCTGATATGCGGCATGTGTGGAATCCTTTGATGGGGGGCAGTGAGGGCGCGACGTCTTCGACTGACACGAGTTTTTGCTGATCATTATGAGGGTGGCGCGGATTTTTACTAGTCATTATGGGCGTGGCGCGAATTTTTGCTAGTCATTATGGGCGTGGTGCGTATTTTTGCTGGTCATTTTTACCTTGGCGCAGTTTTTTTCTGGGACAAAATAAAATAATAGCTCAATGTTGAATTTTATCGCCGACTTTAGCGAAAACAAGGGTGAAGGTGTTTTGTTTCAGTCATTGTTATCTGCTTGTTTTAACGAGGGTTATTGCTGTTATTGTGTTGGCTGATAAAATTAAAGTCGGTTATGCCTGAGCTGGCACAGCTTCTGCTTATAGCTTGTTGAGGTTTATTTTAACTTAACGAGGATTCACTCATGAACACATTATCTATGAAAAAAGCACAACAAGGTTTTACCTTAATCGAATTAATGATCGTTGTGGCGATTATTGGTATTTTGGCGTCTATTGCGATTCCGGCTTATCAGGATTACACAGCTAAGGCAAAATTTTCTGAAGTTGTTTCTGTCGGAAGGGCTTATCAGACCGCTGTTGCTACCTGTGCGCAGGAGCTGGGTACTACAACGGGCTGCGACCTTGGTACTAATGGTATTCCAGCCACACAAGCAACCACTCATGTCGCTTCCGTTGGCGTCACTAACGGCACTATTACGGTCACACCGACTGCAACGACTAATGCAGCATCAACATTAATACTTATACCAACGCTTGGTGTCGGCGCTTTGACTTGGGCTAAAACAGGTAGTGGATGTTTAACAGCTCAGGGTACTACACCAATTCTATGTAAACTATAACGAACCCGCGTAAGGCGGATTCGCGCTGTCTGTCTCGCTCCCAATCTCCAGCTTGGGAGTGACTACCCTCAAGCTCTGCTTGCAGGGGTAACATCAAGCA
>JBLRXA010000159.1:0-7809 GCA_047920955.1 Methylobacter sp.
ACCGTGGATGATCTGCCGCTGGTTTTTGCCGATAGCGACGGCATCCAACAAATCGTGCTGAACCTGATAACCAACGCGCTTTCAGCAACGGCTTCGGGAGGCTGCATTGTGGTTGCCATCGTCCCTATAATCATCCAGAACAAAGCCGTTTCGGACGGCGTACAACTGACTATCAGGGATAATGGCTGCGGCATTCCTCCAGATGTGTTGCAGCATGTGTTCGAACCGTTTTTCACCACACGCCACCAACAAGGCGGCGTAGGGCTTGGCCTTGCTGTCGCACGCAGCATTGTCATTGCCCATAACGGCACTATTAAAGCTGAAAGATCACCTGGACTAGGCAGCACCATTAGCATTTTTTTGCCCGCCAAGGAGCGCCAACATGCCATTGATTGATCAAGCTGCCGGGACGAAGCATTTACTGGTAATCGATGACGATAGCGGAGTGGTGGAGTATTTGACGGAAATGCTCAGCGCCAGCGGATATAACGTGAGCGGGGAGAGTGATCCGCGACGGGCGTTGTTACGTCTTGAAAGCGAACATTTCGACCTGGTGATTAGCGATATAGAAATGCCCGGATTGCGTGGCCCCGATTTAATGACGGCTATTCACACCATAAAACCGGGGCAGTTGATTTTATTGATTACCGCCTTTGGCAGTATTGATATGGGCGTCCATAGCTTACAAGCCGGTGCCTGCGGTTTTGTAACCAAGCCCTTTTCACTGGCTACTCTACTGGCCGCAATCGAAAAAGCCTTTAGGGATCGCGCCATGTATCGCGAAGTCGTGCGTGTTTCAACGCAAGACAAGAGCTTTGCCCCCAAAGAATTGATTGCAGAAAGTCCGAGTATGCAGAAAATCTTGCAACTCGCCAGCCGCGCGGCACAAATCGATTCCCCCGTCTTGCTGACCGGAGAAAGCGGTGTCGGTAAGGGGGCATTGGCTCGTTTTATTCACGAACATAGCACCCGTTGCAACGGCCCTTTTTTACAAATCAACTGCGCAGCATTGCCGTTCGCCTTGGTCGAAAGCGAGTTGTTTGGGGTGCGCAAAGGCGCTTATACCGATGCCCGCGAGAATCGTCCCGGACTGTTTGTTGAAGCCGAAGGCGGCACTTTGTTCCTGGATGAAATCGCGGAAATGCCTTTAGCGATCCAGCCCAAACTTTTACAGGCGCTGGAAACAGGTAAAGTGAGGCCGGTCGGTTCGGCAGGGGAAATAGATACCAATATTCGTATTATTGCGGCCACTACCACTAACCAACCTATAGAAAAAGCTGTGCAGACTGGATTGATGCGTGCAGACCTTTATTATCGGCTCAATGTGATTCGCCTGGATGTCCCACCCTTGAGGGAACGGCTATCCGATATAGACCGCTTGGTCGATCATCTCTTGCAAAATGCCCAAAGCAAACTGCAGCGACAAATCCACGGCATATCGGCTGAAGCGATGCGTTGGATTCGGGCGTATTCATGGCCTGGCAATGTGCGCGAATTGGCTAATACGCTGGAGAGGGCCGTTGCCTTGACCGAATATGATACGATTTTGCTCGAAGACCTGGCGCAAGCGACCCAGTTACCGGTTGGCGACAATCTGTTAAGCACAGCCGCAATGCAGTCCATGTCGCTGGCAGAGCTGGAAATCGCCTACATCCGCCGTGTTTTGCAAATGACCCAAGGTAACAAAGTTCAGGCTGCCAAAGTTTTGGGTATTGACCGAGGTACGCTTTATCGGAAGTTAGAAGGCGAGGGCAACTGAATAGCTTATAAAATAGATGGCCATTATTTTTCTTTCGGCTTGTCGGCCAACCATTTATCATCAACCCCGACGCTTTCGGCCTGCCTTTTAGGCGCGGCTTTATGCCAAATGCCATTATTGGAAAAACACGCCCAACCCCATTTCAGCCAGTTGAGCAACGACACCGCCAGCCATAGCGACCAGACCAGCATCAATACCCGGTAGGCCATCAGCGGCACGGAAACCAGTGTCGCCGTGGGCAAGGTCGCCGGGCTTCTGTCTTGATACCAGTTCAAATTGGACGCCGAGGACTGGTTGCCGACGATCTGCATATCGGGCGAACCGAGCAGGCCTTGTTCGACGGCGTAAAATAACAGGCTCAGCGCCACTAAAGTCAGGCCGCCAAGCACAACCTGCAGTGTATTAAAATAGCGCAAGTCGGCAACTGCTTGCGTTTTGCGCCACCCCAGCAACATTAACCAGGCCACCACCATAACCGCCGACAGCAGCGGAATTTGGCTTAGCCCTATCAGCAATAAAAACCAGTGCCGGTTTTTTAACGGCGTTAGCGGGACTTTGCCCAAACCTAGCGATACGATAAAAATCACCAACAACACGCCCCAGAATAAAAGCGCAGGCCCCATTTTCGGCCCGAACACGAACAAAACCCAGCGATCTTGCCCCAAGCCGATAGTCAGGTTGGCGTTGACGCTGGCTATGCCTAAATCAACCTGCGGCGTGGTCATTATGTTGCTGATGCCGCTGGCTTCGCGCCAGCTGATGGCAATAGTCTGTTGTCCGGGATTAATCGGCAAGGTCAGTTTTCGGCCTTCCTGTCGGAGTGGTTGGCTTTGCCCGTTAATGGCGACGCTTTGCAGCACCGCCTGTTCCGGCAGGGTCAGGGTGTGCTGCGAACCTTGCGAACTTCTCAGGCTGAAATTTAATTCCGCTTCTTGAGTGCGCTGACCGGGTCTGATGTTTAACCGGCTGGTGTCGACGGTTAAGGTTTGCCCATCTACCGCCGCAGGGCGGGTAATGTGCAGGGTGATTTTTTCGCCCGGCCAAGGATGCCATTCGGGTAGCCATTGGCCGCTATTGTTGAGGTGCATCATGGCGATGCCCGCCGTTTCAAGATGCCAGATCGGGCTAATGTCCGCCTTTAGCACTTCGACCCATTGTTCGGTTTGCGTAGCGAGGACATCGATGTGTTCCGATTTTGCCAGCGTAGATTCCCATTGCAACAGGCTTTGTTGGGCGGGGATGTTCACTTCAACGTTACCATCCTTAACCCGGATACCGGCGCTGATCACCGCTTCGCCCGGCAACAAAGGCACCGCCAGAACCACGGCGGAATCGGCCGGTGAAACCCGGATAACCCGGGTGATGACGCGCCAGTCCAGACCCAGTTGCAAGGTGCGTTCAATCCTGACAAACGGCGGCAAAGCAGAAGGCTCCAACGCCGATTGGTTTTGCTGTTGCACACTCTGGTTTGTCCGGCTAAATTGCAGTTGCGGGTCGACCTGGCCATGTTCCTGTAAGCCAATGACGTGCCAGCCGCTGCTTTCAATGTTTGCCCAGTTCGGTTTTAACGGTAACGGCAGGGTAAATTTGCTTAATAAAGGCACGACGCCGCTTAACACAAGCTGATGTTCACCGGCATCCAGGTTAATCCACAAGCCGTTGTTGTCGCGGTAAAGCCCGGTGGCGGCGTTGCCGTCAACCCGGATGTCATGCGGGAACCACTGTTCGTATTCAGCGGGCAGCGGCACGGCCACGGCTTGATGCGCGTGGATTTGCAGGGTAATGGTCAGTTCTTTGTCGTTTATGGCGATTCTCATTTGCTGGATTTGCGCACAATTCGGCACACAGTCCGGCGGCACTGGTTTTTCCTGCAAGCGCACTCTTAATTCATCAAGCAAAGCCTTATCCGGCAGTTCGGCGTAAACGTCGGCGCATGGCAGCGACAAGAGCGGCAACAGCACACACCACAGCAGCACCGGCAACGATGTGCGCAGGCGATTAAATTTGACCTTGGCAAAGCCGCCGAACAGCAGCGCCGCCAGCACGGCGATCAAAACCACGCGGACACTATTGAGTATTAGCGTCAGCGTCGGCGTCAAATACCACAAATGCAGTTGTTGCCCGGCATCCACCGCGCCGTTCCATGACAATTGCACTTTGTGCCATTGCCATTGCGGCAAACCGGGGCCGGTTTGCACCTTGGCCTTGGGGTCAATGCGCCCGAAGTCAACGGCGTTTTCTTGGCTACTATAAGATTCTGCCAAATACTCCGAAGGCATGGCGCGCCTTAAGGTTTGTTTTTTCATCCCGACTATCGTTTCAGTCGCCGGTGCGGCTATTTCAGCCATATCCCCGGCCATCTCGGCGTAGCGGGTATCCGGCATGATGGCGCCTTGCCAGGGTTTTTCCAGTTGCGGATAAAGCCCGGTGCGCACTTGCGCCACCATAAACGGCACGGCGGTCATGATTAACACTAGCCAGAAAAAACTGCGGTAGACGTTGACAAACCTTAACAGGCGGCCAGTCGGCAATACCTTAATCAGCGCCGTTGCCGCCAGAATATTCAGCCAGACGAACTGTGGCGCGCCCGGCTCATGCCAAATCAACACCAGCGTGACCAGCGCGAGGCCGCCCCAGTAAGGGTTCCACAACCGGCCTGTCGCCAGCGCGGCAATGAGCACGACAAACAAGTCCAGCAAGGTCCAACGCGAAATCCAGCTGTCCGGCACATTGTCAACGCCGCTGGCTGCCAGCAAACGCCAGCCCGGCGGCAGGTTCAGTTCGGCGCGGACGCTGTGGAAATCCTGTTCCCAACCGACCGCGCTGGTTGAACCGACCGCACCGACAACCCGGCTGTCGGCATCCAGCGTTATCGTGCCGGTACGCACTTCGATACCTTGCTTGCCGGATTTGTCCTGGGTAATAAACTGGTTGCTGCCGTTTAAGGCGGCTTTCCCCAGCTGTGTGGCGGGTAGCGTGTTTAAGCGCCAGCTGCGGGTCATGTTGCCGGTGATGGTGTCATTGACCGTATAGCCTTCGCCGTCGAAATCCAGCCATAGTTTCCGGCTTAAATTAAGCTGGTTCGGTTCAGGTTCGGGGTCACCGCGACGTATGGTTTTAAAGCCCATGGCCTGGCCTTGGCTGATTTTGTAGGCGGGGAGGTGCTTCCATTCATCGGATAAATTGGTCAGGCTCGGATCAATCGCGCTGAGTTGCTCAATCTCAACCACGCGCAACTGCGGGCGCGCATCGAACACCCAAATTTCCGCGTCCGGCCACGGCGCATCTTGCCCGCCCGGCAGTGGCAGAGTGTTGAGTTCCTGCGTGTTGCGCGCCACTATATCAAGCTGCCAATGGCCGGGGCGCAGCTGCACCAATAGCCGCCCGTCGGGCTCCAGCCGCGCAGGCAACGGACTGTGCAGGCTCAGCGGGATAAAGCCGTCCAACATAGGGCGGGGCAATTTGACCTCGCGCTGTGCGCCGGACACTTCCAGCACCAGCCGGGTTAAAACCTGGGCGGGTACGTCATCGGTGATATGTCTGAAGACCTGAATATCGAGGCTGTTTTGGCTGTTTTCCGGTTTTTTTGCGCCGATTTCGCTGGCTTTTAACCACAACTGGCCGTTTTTGATCGCCGGTGTCGGGATTGTGGCGCCATTGATGCGCAGGTCAACCAACCCGGTATCGGCAGGGATTTTTAAGTTATCGGGAATGGCGTCCCACAAAAACTCGCCTTTGATGCGGTACTGCACACCGGCAACCAGCTTAATCGCAGGCAGGCCGTCTTTATCCATGACCAGAGCGGTCTTGTCATTGACCGTCACATTAAGCGGCCAGTGGGTTTTATCGCCCGGCAAATTAATCCAGCTATCGCGATAGACCGTCCAGCCCATCGAAAAAATGCCTTTTGTGCCGGTCAAATCCAGCTGGGTTTGCGTCGGCCAGCTACAGCGTTTCTCTTCGTAACTGTTGTAGATGAAAGGGCAGGCCGGTTCCGGGCCGTCTTGTAATACCCACGCTATCCACGGTTTGAGCGGTTCCGGCACCTGTTCCGGGGTTAACGGTTTGGCCTGAACGGATGAGGTGAATAACACCGCGCTTAGCAATAGCCAGACGATACGAGCCATGACGCACTCCTGAATTTAAGGTTGGATGTGTCATTCAGGATAGACCATTCCGGCGTGTAACGCGAGATGGCAGGCAATCCCCGGACGCGTGTATTATTTGTTGATGACAGCCAAGTTTGCGCTGTACCATGCCGCTTCCGATTAATTTACCCCGTGGCTATTTATGAAAGCAGACAGCAACGCGATTAGACAACGCTATGACCGCATCGCCCCGTATTTTGAAGGGCTGGAAGCCATCATGGAAGGGCTGTTTTTTAAAAGTTGGCGCAAACGCTTATGGGACAAGGTTGACGGCCATCATATCCTTGAAGTCGGCGTCGGCACGGGCAAAAATTTCGACTATTATCCGCCGGACGCCAGAATCACCGCGATTGATTTTAGCGAACAAATGCTCAAACAGGCCGCGAAAAAACGCGGGCGCAAAAACGTCACTGTCGAACTGGAATTGATGGATATTCAGTCACTGTACTTTGCCGACAACAGCTTCGACACAGTGGTTTGCTCCTTTGTTTTTTGTTCAGTGCCGTCCGCGCTAAAAGGCCTGAAAGAGCTGTACCGCGTGTGCAAACCCGGCGGGCAAGTGTTATTGCTGGAGCATGTCATCAGTTCCAATGCCGTGCTGGCCGCGCTGATGAACCTGCTTAATCCTATTGTTGTCGCCCTGGTCGGTGCCAACATCAACCGGAACACCGTTAAAAACGTTAAAGCCTGTGCCTTCACCTCAGTGCATGTCGATGAACGCAGCAGCGATATGATTAAACTGATTGAAGCCAGAAAATAGCGGCGCTATTTTGGCCTACGCGGTAAAATCAACCTATTTGACCTCAAGCGAGAACTTCATGACCGCCCCAGAAGCCCTATACCAATCAACCCTGTCGTCTTTAAAGCTGCGCGCCCGTGGCAAAGTGCGGGACATTTACGACATTGACGACCAGCACATGCTGATTGTGACCACCGACCGGCTGTCCGCATTCGACGTCATTTTGCCCGACCCTATCCCCGGCAAAGGCCGTGTGTTAACCAGCGTGTCGAATTTCTGGTTTGAAAAAATGCAGCATGTCATGCCCAATCATCTGTCCGATATTCCGCTGGAACAGGTCGTACCCGATGCCGCCGAACGCGCACAGATTGAAGGCCGCGCTATCGTGGTCAAGTTATTGAAACCGCTGCCGGTCGAAGCCATCGTGCGCGGTTATTTAATCGGCTCCGGCTGGAAAGACTACCAAACATCCGGTGCGGTTTGCGGCATTAAACTGCCCGAAGGTTTGCAACAGGCACAGCAATTGCCCGAACCGATTTATACGCCCTCAACCAAAGCCGAAGTCGATCAGCATGACGAAAATGTGTCGTTTGCAAAGACCGTCGAATTGATGGGACAAGACCTAGCGGAAAAAGTGCGCGACGCCAGCTTGAAGCTGTATAAGGAAGCCGCCGCCTACGCCAAAGAGCGCGGCATTATTATTGCCGATACCAAGTTTGAATTCGGCATTGATGACGGCGGCGTTTTATATTTGATTGACGAGGCCTTAACCCCGGATTCATCACGCTTTTGGCCTGCCGACCAATATCAGGTCGGCATCAGCCCACCGAGTTTCGACAAGCAATATATCCGCGATTATCTGGAAACGCTGGATTGGGATAAAACCGCGCCGGGGCCGCATTTGCCGGCTGAAGTGGCGGCATATTGCGCGGCAAAATACCGCGAAGCGGAAATCAGGTTGACGCAAGGGTAAGCAAAGCATTTTAAAATCAGGGCAATGGCTGAAGTATCAAAAAAACAGCATCACCCTTTGCCAACTGTCTGCCCCATTAATAAACAAGCAGAGCAATTCCCGACATTTTAATAATAACCGAACACTTTGGCTATTTTTAACCTGAGTTCGGGATAAGAAAAGAGGCAACCTCGTTGAAATTTGAGAAAAT
>JBLRXA010000160.1:0-7784 GCA_047920955.1 Methylobacter sp.
GCGCATGCACGGTTTGATGAGGGAGGACAGGCGCAAGCCTGTTCTCTACTCTACCTATGTTTTCTATGTTTTCCTGACCGGAAAACAGCATTGGGATTTGTATGGCTAGCTTGAACCGGATGGGCAACGGGTGTTAGTAACAGAATCACGATTCGGAAGTTAATCAACTTAAATGAAGTCCGTCTAAAGTCCGTCGAGGATTGCCAGAAAAAATACCACTCTATGCGCGATAGCGCACCGTGAACAATCAGGTTTAGCACTACGATGCTTTAACATCCCGGCGTCCACCTATCTTAAAAATACATGACAGGCTGTCATAAAAACCGGGCTTAATTGAAAAAATTTGATTGCAAAAGGCGGGCTCTTTTTGAAAACAGCACATATTATTGTGATTTTGTTTGCCGGTGCGGCGCTGTTAGTTGCAGCGGGAGTGAGCGTAACTTTTTGGTCTTTTCAAGAAATCGAATCGGCTGCCGAAGTGCGGAAGGATAGTCGTATTGTACTCACTAGCGCGGCTGGTCTAGTGTCCACACTAACCGTCTCCGAAACTAGTGAGCGGGGCTATTTATTAACCGGCGACGAAGCTTTTTTGGATTTATATTTAGCTGCGCGCGATAGCGATAGTATAAACAGGCAAATAACAGAATTGCGCCAACTGACTTTAATGGGGCCTGCGCGTACGCACTTGGACGCATTGGCTAGCCTGATCGACACCAAGTTGACACGCATAGCCAATAATATTGAATTGCGCCGTAAGGGTGAGATCGAAGCGGTATTAGCTGATGTGCGTGATGGCCAAGGCAAACGCCTGATGGATGCGATTCGTACGGAAATGAATTATTTCATCGAGTTACAAGAAAACGCACTGACTGAGAATGAAACCAAGTTTCAAGTGACGATGCGCCGCCTGTTTGTCATTATTGTTGTCGCCAGTCTGTTTGTGCTGTTGGGTATACTGGTGTTCGCCTATTTAGTCTATCGGGAAAGCCAGCAGCAACTAAAAAACTTGGCGCATAACCAAACCCAGCAACTGCTGGAGATTCAAGAGCTGACCAATCAACAACTGCAGCAAGCTAACGCCACCTTACAAATCAGTGAGGAAAAACTCGCTGTTACCTTGCACTCTATCGGTGATGCGGTCATCGCCACTGATGCAGAAGGGCTGGTGACGCTGCTGAATCCGCTTGCCGAGCAACTGACTGGCTGGACGCTGGCAGAAGCTATCGGCCATGCAGTGTCTGAAGTCGTTCACATTATCAGCCGAGAAACCCGTCAACCTGTGCTTATCCCAGTCAAGGAAGCCTTAGCGCAAGGCACGGTACAGACTTTACTTGATGATACTTTACTGATTGGGCGTCATGGTAGCGAATGCGCGATTGCCGATAGTTGCTCCCCAATACGTAACCGTGACGAGGAGGTTGTTGGCACAGTGCTGGTGTTTCGAGATGTCACAGAAGAACATGCCGTGCAGCAGGCTTTACGCGATCAGCAGTTCTACACCCGCTCGTTAATCGAATCTAACATTGATGCGCTGATGGCGACTGATCCTTCGGGTATCATCACCGATATGAATCAACAGATGCAAACGCTGACTGGCCGCAGTCGCGAGCAGTTGATTGGCAGCTCATTTAAATACTTATTTACTGATCCAGAACAGGCCGAAGCGGGTATTAAACGAGTGCTAAGCGAAAAGACGTTAGCCAATTATGAGCTTAGCGTGCGGGCGCCAAATGGCCGAGAAACGCCGGTATCTTACAATGCAAGCACCTTTTATAACCAAAACAACATATTGCAAGGCGTGTTTGCTGCCGTCCATGACATTACCGACCGTAAACGTTTGGATCAGATACTACAGGATAAAAATACCGAACTGGAAAGTGCTACCGCTATAGCAGAAAAAGCCAGCCTGACTAAATCGGATTTTCTGTCCAATATGAGCCATGAAATCCGTACCCCGATGAACGCCATTATCGGCATGTCGCACTTGGTGATGAAAACCCAGCTGACCCCGCATCAGCGCGATTACCTGACTAAAATCCAGTCTTCCAGTCGGCATTTGCTGGGCATCATTAACGATGTGCTTGATTTTTCCAAGATCGAAGCAGGCAAACTTAGCGTCGAATACGCCGAGTTTGAACTGGAAAAGGTACTCGAAAATGTGGCCAATCTGATTTCGGTAAAAGTCGCCGCCAAAGGCTTGGAACTGGTCTTTGATGTCGACCACAAGGTACCGTCAAAACTGATTGGCGATTCGCTGCGCCTAGGGCAGATTCTGATCAATTACAGCAACAATGCAGTTAAATTCACCAAGCAGGGCGAAATCGCCATCACCATCCGGCTGAAAGAGGAAACCGACGCCGATGTGTTGATTCACTGCGCGGTGCGCGATACCGGTATCGGCATGAGCGAAGAACAGATCGCGCATTTGTTTCAGAAATTTTCCCAGGCCGATACCTCGGCCACCCGCGAATTTGGCGGCACCGGCTTAGGTTTGGTTATTTCAAAAAAATTGGCCGAACTAATGGGCGGTGAAGTGGGCGTTGACAGCGAGCTCGGCAAAGGCAGTACATTTTGGTTCACTTCACGCTTCGACAAAAGTATCGGACAGCAACGCAAGCTGACGTTTGACGATGGTCAGCTAGGCAAGCGTGCATTAGTGGTGGACGACAACGAAAGCGCCCGTTTAGTTTTGGCCGATTTACTGGTCGGCATGGGCTTTCAGGTTAATCAAGTCGAATCGGGTGAGGAGGCAATTGCTGCCGTCAGCGGTGCCGACGTGGCACACGAACCCTATGAGATTGTCTTCCTTGACTGGCAAATGCCGGGTATGGACGGTATCGAGACGCTCAAACAATTAAAGCAGCTACCGCTCCTCAGTCAAATCCCGAGCATGATGATGGTGACCGCTTATGGCCGCGAAGAAGTGATTAAGAGCGCCGAGGAAGCCGGTTTCGAGGATATTTTAATCAAACCGGTCAGCGCCTCGCTACTGTTCGACAGCGTGGTGCGTATTTTCGGCGGTGTCATCGATGGCTCGGGCACGGTCAGCGTAACTTCGAGCGACAGCTTCGAGCAACTCGCCAGCATTAGCGGCGCGCGCATTCTGCTGGTCGAGGACAATGATCTTAATCAGGAAGTCGCCACCGAACTGCTGCGCGACGCCGGCTTTGTCGTCGATTTAGCGGAAAACGGCCAAATCGCCCTGGACAAGCTCAAAGCTGCCGATTACGACATCGTATTGATGGATATGCAGATGCCGGTGATGGACGGTGTGACCGCAACCCGCGAAATCCGTAAGGAACCTCGTTTCAACACCATCCCCGTCGTCGCGATGACTGCTAATGCCATGCAGGGCGACCGCGATATTTGTCTCGCCGCTGGCATGAACGATCATATTGCCAAACCTATCGAGCCTGAAGATTTATGGCTGGCGCTATTAAAATGGATTAAACCGCAGCACCCGCAAGCCGTCAGCACCAAGAGATTGCCACAGACCGAGCAAGATACCGACCTGCCGTTTACTATCGACAACTTGGACACAACTAGCGGCCTGCGCCGCGTACTCGGCCATAAACTGACTTATCTGTCGATGCTGAACAAGTTTGTTGCCGGACAGAAAAACGCCACTGAGAACATAAGCAAGGCACTGGACACTAACGACTGGGCAAGCGCCGAGCGTCTGGCTCACACCTTAAAAGCCGTGGCCGGCAATATCGGCGCTAACGACTTGCCGCGCTTGGCAGAAAGTCTTGAAACCGCGATTAGGGAGCGTCATCCAGCGCACGAAATCGAACACTGGCTAACCAGATTGCACAAGCCGCTGCAAAATATCATCACGCAACTGGAGCAAAAACTGCCGCATAAGCAGGTCGAAGCCACCATCGTGGTTGATAAAGACCAGCTCAAAGCGACCTGTGAGCAACTGGATAAGCTGCTAGCCGACGATGACGCCGAAGCGCTGGATGTGATGCGTGCTAACGCAAGTTTACTGCACAGCGCTTTTCCTAACGATTACGACAAAATTGATGCAGGCCTTCGTGCATTGGACTTCGATGCGGCGCTGGCCGCACTGAGAACCGCTATCGCAGCCGCTGATTAACAGGGAATTACCATGAACCCACACGATTTAACTGAAAAAGCGACGTTACTGGTGGTCGACGATACGCCTGATAACCTGCTATTAATGAATGACCTGCTCAAGGATGACTACAAAGTCAAGCTGGCTGGCAGTGGCGAAAAAGCACTAAAAATAGCAAGGTCAGACTCGCCGCCCGACCTGATTTTGCTCGACATCATGATGCCGTTAATGGATGGTTACGAAGTCTGCCGACAACTTAAGCTCGACGCCAAGACCCGGCATATTCCGATTATTTTTTTGACCGCCAAAGCCGAAGTGGGTGATGAAAAGAAAGGTCTCGAACTCGGCGCTGTCGATTACATCATCAAGCCGGTCAGTCCGCCCATCGTTATCGCGAGGGTAAAAAGCCATCTGGCGCTGAAAGTGATGGCCGACTTTCTGCATGACCGCAACGACTTTCTCGAACTGGAAGTCGCCCGGCGTACCCGCGAGGTTGTGGCGATTCAAGACGTGACCATTCTGGCCTTAGCCTCGTTGGCCGAGACCCGCGACTCCGACACCGGCAACCACATTCGCCGAACTCAGTTTTATGTCAAGGCATTGGCCCAACACTTACGCCATCATCCACGTTTTTGCTCGTTTCTGACCGACAGCAATATCGACATGCTGTTTAAATCAGCGCCGTTGCACGACATCGGCAAAGTGGGCATCCCTGACCGGATTCTGCTAAAACCGGGGCGTTTTGAGCCGCACGAGTTCGAGATCATGAAAGCACACACCACCTTGGGCTATAACGCCATCGTGCAAGCCGAAAATGCACTCGGCACCCACGTCGACTTTCTGTCGTTCGCCAAGTCTATCGCCCTGTCGCACCAGGAAAAATGGGATGGCAGCGGTTATCCGCAGGGACTCGCCGGTGATGCCATTCCGATTCCGGCACGCCTAATGGCAGTGGCCGATGTGTACGACGCGCTGATCAGTCGGCGCGTGTACAAAGACGGCATGACCCACGAACAGGCGGTCAAAATTATGCAAGAAGGGCGCGGCAGCCACTTTGACGCCGACATGATTGATGCCTTTATTGACATTCAGCAGGAATTTATCGCCATCGCCCATCGTTTTGCCGACGCCGATAGCGATATGGACAAGAAAAAAGACTATCTGATACAAGCAAACATGGGGGCGTTAGCATGAGCGACAATAAAGGTATTGAACTTCTCCCCCAGAACAGCCATCGGCAGGGCGTCGTTTTTCATGAAGCCGGACATGCAGTGGCTATTTATTTGAATAACCAGGCTAACAAGCTGCCGCCGGTTTTTTTTGAAATCCTGCTTAAAGACTTAAATGATACCTCTGAAGAAGATTTAATCCGTTATCAAGCGACTCATGATGATTGTATGGCCAGAGCCGAGGGCGGCCGTTTAATCAAATCGCTGCCTTTTACTATTGAAGGTTTAGTGCATGTTTCAAACAATCCGCCAGACCCGAAACTGCCTGAAACAGCGAGGCCATTACTGCTGGCAGATGATTATATGACCGCCTTTGATGCAGATGTCATCAATCTGCTGGTCGGCCCGCTGGCTGAGGCTAAATATATTACCGATGCCGATGATGAGCTGTTTAGCGTTAAATTAATTACTCTGGAGGCGTTAAAAAATTATGGCGGCAGTTCCGATCTGGTATTAATTGACGAATACTTGCAAAGTTTTTCGATCCATCAACAGCAGCGGGACGATAAATCAGCTGAATTGTTCGTGCTTGCGTTCGATTTCATAAGTAACCCGTTGAACTGGGCAGCCATTACCCAGCTGGCTAACTACATTCTTGACAGTCATAAAAATATTATTAGTTATGAAGACATCGCCTTGCTGCTTGAACAGCGGGACAAGGCTTAACCGTTCGCCCTAAGCCCTTCGGCTGCGATCAGGAGAGCCTTGTCGAAGGGTTCACCACGAACGGTTTAACCTGGAGATGTCCTGGCTTAAATGGGAAGCCATAAAGATTTGTAGTGGATTATTTAAAATCACTTAATCAAATAATCCCGCATCATGCCCATATCCCCATGCTCCAAATTGTGGATTGTGGTTCGTTATCGCTCACACAATCTAACCTTATTCGTTAGGCATCAGCGGTACGCGGCAGAAGATTGATTTGGTAGCTCACCTGACCAGATGTGTGAACCTCGCCGGTTTTCATGACTACGACTCCATTCCGAAAGTAAATCTCCTGCCCAGGAACGTTCGTTGCGAAGAAATCGATCTGTACTACCGGAAAGCCGATCATTTGCTCGACTGAAATGCGCTTCTCTTTGTATCATAATTCAAAGACCTGACCCTGTTATTCCGTTACCTTATACGCAGTAGTCGACGGCCTCCCCGTCATTGTTATGGATCTCCAGCACTGGGTAATTTAACTGCCGATACATGCCGACCCTGCTACCCATTCTCCACATACCCGCCCAACGGCCTTCCCTATACAGACACGAGGTCGGCAACCGCATTAAGTTTACGAGGCTATATCTAGGTTCACTTGCGTTACGGCCTGCATCTTTGCCGTTTAGGAACTCACGACCCTTGATTACTCAAACGCCGCTCCTGCGTACTACCAAGGCGTATGGACAAATCCTTGGGCTGGACTTGAACCCGTTAACTAAATTACTGTTACTGCGAACACCTGACCCCGTTATCTTTTTTTGACATTTAAGTAATGATTCCTATAATAAGTAGGAAATATTTTTTAATTTCTAACTTTCCTACTTTATGGGGGTACTTCTATGCCCGAAGTTCAAATGCGTCGCAAAAATCAAGTCACTATTCCTGCGAGCATTGTTGAAATTGCTCATCTTTCAGAAAATTGTCGCTTTGATGTTGAATATGTTAATGGAGTCATTATTTTCAAACCTAAAGACACCGCTCAAAAGGTAGATGATGTCTTATCTTATGCGGGATTATTTGCCGGTGCTTGGGGAAAAAATTCCGAAGAAGTTGAAACTACAATCCGTAACCTACACAACGAATGGGAAAAATAAACGAACTTTTGGCTAGGATTCAAGGCCATCGGACATACTTAGATGCGAATTTCCTAATTTACTTTTTTGATAAAAATGAGCCTTATTTATCCATTACATCAAAAATAATAGTTGCTTGTGATCGTCAAGAAGTCTTCGGCTATACGGGTGATGCGGCAGTTGCTGAATTAATGGTTTATCCCTATCGTTCTAAAAATGAAATGGAAATAGCCAGAGGTAAAGCTTTCTTTATGCGAGAAAACTTTCTACAAATATTACCTCATAACTCTGCATTATTTGATACAGCTTCAAGACTAAGAGCTGAAACGGGGATGAAGTTAATTGACTCGCTTCATTGTGCAACTGCACTACAAGCAGGCTGTGAATTTCTAATCACCAACGATAAAGGTATTCGCTCCAACGGAACACTTGAAGTCATTTTACTTAATGATTGGCTTTAAAAATAACTACACAATTAATAACAACTTACATATTACTTCACGAGTAAAATTTCATCAGTTTTTGCGCGAAATACCCCGGCCTTTAAGTCGGGGAGGGATAGCACATCGGCAACAGCCGACTCAACTTACGCAAATCCTATTGTGTTTGCTATCTTGAGTTTGTTTTTTATTTAATAGGGGTACGTCCTAGCCTGTCGAAAAACTGACTTAACCCGTTATTAATTTCCCCTCTTTTTGG
>JBLRXA010000161.1:0-7768 GCA_047920955.1 Methylobacter sp.
GGCTAAGCGATTTTCTTGCTTCTCTAGCGCGTGTAAGTCATCGCTTAAATGCGTTTCTTGCACAAGTTCAAACGGCAGTATGTGACCCTTCCAGCCGTCTTGCACCTCAATATCTTTGCCGTCTTTCTTTTTAATCACACTATTGGCATCCACTTGTTTAGTGGAGTCAAAGCCTTCGGTTTGCATCATTTCCAGATCGGCGCTAATGATTTGCCATTGGTTATTAAGCAGTTGGTAGGCTTGGTATTTATCGATCAAGGCAATGGGCGCAAGGCGCGTAAATAGCTCGGCACTTAATTGCGCTTCTTGCTGGTTGCGGTTCACCGCTTGCCAGCCTTGAATGAGGCTTGTATTTAAGTGAGCGTCAAAGCCGTTAAAGGCTTGGTTGTAGGTGTTAATAAATTCAAATACTTGCGGGTGCTGGGTAATGGTGGCGTTGACCGCGCTTTTTTCGGTGGCGAGTTCGCTGTAGCTGGCCGATGTGGGTGTAAACAAGGCCGCATGCAGTTGCGGAAAGGCTTGCCAATAGTCTTGTAAATTAGCGATTTCGCTATTGGGTATGCCGCCTAATAGGGTGGCGTGCAAGTCCCAGCTTTCGGCGGCAGGAGAGGAATCCACATAGCGCGGTATGTTGAGGTTGTAGCCGTTGTCGCGCAGGGTTTGCTTAGCGACCACTTGGGAAAATTTTGGGTGATTTTCGCGGTTAATGACGGCATCAACAATGCGCTTGATGTCGGAGGCTTGCAGCTTGTTGTTTTTGCCTTCTTTTATAAAGTGTTTGGAGGCATCGACTATCAGCACATCGGTGTTTTGCCGTTTTTGTTTGAGCACCAAAATCACTGTGGGAATGCTGGTGCCAAAAAAGATATTAGCCGGTAAACCGATAATGGCATCGATGTGGTTGTTCTCAATGAGCTGGGTGCGAATTTGCCCTTCTTCACCGCCACGAAACAAAACGCCGTGGGGCAGCACAATGGCCATAACGCCATCGGGTTTTAGGTGGTAAAGATCGTGCAGCAAAAAGGCAAAATCGGCTTTGGTTTTAGGCGCTAAACCAAAACGCGAATAGCGTGGGTCGCTCTCTTTATGGGTTGAATCCCAGTTTTGTGAGTAAGGTGGGTTAGAGACGACGGCATCTACATATAAGGCTTGGTAGGAACCTTGTGGATCGCTTTCATCAAAATACGGCCAATCGTCTTCAAGGGTATCGCCGTTGCGGGTTTTAATGTTGCTGGCTTTAATACCGCGCATGATTAAGTTCATACGCGTTAAGTTGTAGGTGTTGGCTTTTAACTCTTGGGCGTAATAGGTCACGTTGTCTTTGTTTTTGGCATATTGCGCGACGGCATTACCCATGTTGATGAGTAGCGAGCCTGAGCCACTTGTTGGATCGTAAATTTCAATAGTATCTTTGTGTTTTAACTCGTGCGCGATGATGAGTGACATTAATACCGACACTTCGTGCGGGGTATAAAACTCACCTGCTTTTTTACCGGCATTGGCGGCAAATTTTTCAATCAGGTATTCGTAAATGTAACCCAGTACGTCATAACCTTGGTTGCCGTTCATGGGGATGCTTTTAATCAGGTGCAGCAAGTCACTAATGGCTTTGGTGCGTTTGCCTGCGCTTTCACCGAGTTTACTCAAGCCCGTTTCCAGGGTGGTGAAAATACCGTCAAACAATTTTTTATGATGGGTGTGGATAAGCCTGCTAAACGCTGAGAGCGCGTCGCGCACGTTGGACTCGTCAAAGTCTGATTTAGGGTCGATCCAGGTCGAAAATAAGTTGTCGTAGGCAATAAAGTAACCGAGGTTGCTTTGCACAAACGCTACGGTTTCGGCATCGCTTTCATTTAAGGCTTTAATGTCTTCGGTTGTCATGCCTTGGGCGCTGACAAACTGCACGAGTTGGTCGCTGAGGTATTTGTAAAAAATAAAACCGAGTATGTAATCTTTGTATTCGTTGGCTTCGATTTTTGATCGCATCTGGTTGGCTGATTCCCAGATTTTGGCGGCGAGTTGTTGTTTGTTCATAAATTACATTTTCCTAATGATTAACTAGCGAACGTTAGTCGCGACTATAGTCATAATAAATTGATTTATACTGGGTTATTTAAAAACTTGAACAAAATAACATGGCCGGAGTGCAGGCTTTGCCTGCCAGAGCAGGCAAAGCCTGCACTCCAACGATAATAAGGACGACATAGGTTATAACTCATTTAAATTGAAACCGCTGTAACACGGGAGAGACCTTCTAGGTTTTTAAAACCTGGAAGGTCTACTTCGGCATGTTTGTCCCGCTTTAAATGGGAAGCCGCGATTTTTGTAGAAGGTCTTGTATCTCACAGTCAAAGGAAAAGCGCTGCATTCTCCTGCCTACGTTGGGCTAATGTTTTCTCAATCGCCGACAGGGTTGATTTACTGATCCCTTGTTGATGTGCAAGGGTAACAAACTGACTCAGTGCTTCAGCTACTTCTTGGATGCACTGCTTTGCATCGCTCCAATTAGCAAAACCGGCACTGGCCGCCAGCTTTTGCATCACTTTAAGTGGTGGCGCTTTGCCGTAACCACCAAAGGCCGTGGCATGTTCATTAAATGGGTGTGGGCTATAGGTGACATCATAGAAAGGTGCCGGTTGCCATTGGCCATCATCTGCTTGTAAAAAGGCCCAGTTTTTACTGTGATCGTCTTGGTTGGCCGCCAATAAATTGAATATCGCACGCCGGAACTGTAATTGCCCTACTGCGGGTGATTTGCACAGTTGGCGACTGGCTTTAATCAGATCAACATAATCAAGGCTTGGGCTACGAAAATCCGCATCTAGCAGACCACAGGCGCTGTGTAGATGTAAACGGCCAGCGCCCTGTTTATTTGGAACATAATCAAAACGCTTGAGTGCAAGCCATGCTTTTGCACCGCTGCTTTCTGGGGCTTCGATGAGCTGCCAAATGGGCGGTTGGCATTTTGCTTGACTTGCCATCTGTAAATACACCGCTTCACATAAGCCTTCTTCGTGACCAAGCGCTAGGTTCTTCGAGGTGAATTTGACCAGCCAAGCTTCATCATCGGGTTGTGCAAAGGTTCGACAATGTTTCGTATTGGAAGATTGCATATAGATTTGGGTTTTTGGCCGTGCGCCACCTGAGCTCCCTCCGGCCACTAAAGCCGCCAGTACCTGTTGGGTGTGGCCATCTAAGTCATCATGCTCTTTATAATCAGATAAAGACTGATCAAATAAGGTTTGCGCCTCTAATCCCAAGGTTGCTAAATCAAACTCTGAACAAAGCTCAGATGAAAACTCAGAAACAGGCAAAAAAGATAAGCATCCCATCCCGTGATCACCCACAAAAGCCAACCTATCCATTGCCGTCACTTGAGCAGGAAAAACACCTTTTTGACGAAATACCCGATTTTGTAGCAGCATTCCCCAACCATCGGGAAGACTATCAGCAAAAACGCCATGTACTCCCTGATGTGGCTGCTTTGGTGCTGTCTGAAGTTGTGTGTCCACTTGCAAGGTGAAGGGTGACAAGTTACCAAACTGCCTAACGTAGCTTTTATCATATTGAAAGAAGACGCCTTGTCGATTCTGCGCCAACACGCCTACAGACACGCGCTGCCCAGTGCTAAGGGTACGAATAATATTCAGCTTCTGAATGGGTTTAAAACTCATCTTTGAGTACCTCATCAATGCTAGTTGGCACTGCTGCATGATAAATGTTCGATTGAGTCAGTTGATAAAGCCGGTCAAGTGAGTCCAACGACTGCCACAGCAACAATAACTGGCGAAATGAAATTTGCCCAGTAAGCTCAAACTTCTTAATGGTCGCAGCAGGCACGCAGCTACGTTTAGCAAGCGCTTCACGCGATAGCTTGGCTTGTTTGCGTAAGCCCCGTAAGTATTCGGCGTAAGCTTGACTAACGTCAGTATCATCTAGCAGTGAAAAACGCATCTATCGACCCAGAAATGGATATAATTATGTCCATAATATAGTAAAAATACCAATAATAGACACTATTATATCCAATTAAAAAAAGGAGTCCTGAAAAAGACTCGATAAACCCTTTCAAAACTGCTATTTTTTAACCCTAACAGCAGCGTACGAACGACACTGTTTTTCCAATATTCATTCCTAAGATGCAAAATATAGGGTAAAAAGTGCTTCAACGCGCTATTCGTTAAGTTAAAATGCGGTGTTAGTGGTTGTCAGTCAGCATTGTCGCAATGGAAAAAAGGGGAGAATAAATGATTTTAGTAACAGGCGGAGCCGGGTTTATCGGTGCGAATTTTGTCTTGGATTGGTTGGCGCAATCCGATGAAACGGTGGTTAATCTTGACGTATTAACCTACGCGGGCAACCGCGAAAATCTGGCTACGCTGGACGGCGATCCGCGCCATGTTTTCGTGCAGGGCGACATCGGCGACTCTGCTTTGTTAGCCGACCTGCTCGCGCGCCATCAACCCCGCGCCATCATCAATTTCGCGGCTGAGAGCCATGTCGACCGTTCCATACACGGCCCGGAAGATTTCATACAAACCAATATTGTCGGCACTTTTCGATTGTTAGAGGCGGTGCGTGACTATTGGGGCAATCTGCACGGCGACGCCAAGCAAGATTTCCGCTTTTTGCATGTTTCCACCGATGAAGTGTATGGTTCGCTCGCCAAAGACGAGCCGGCTTTCACTGAACATCACCGTTACCAGCCGAACAGCCCGTATTCGGCCAGCAAAGCCGCCAGCGACCATTTGGTGCGCGCTTATCATCATACTTACGGCCTGCCGGTGCTGACCACCAACTGTTCCAACAATTACGGCCCGTACCATTTTCCGGAAAAGCTGATTCCGCTGATGATTGTGAATGCGCTGGCCGGAAAGTCCTTGCCGGTGTATGGCGATGGTCAGCAAATTCGTGATTGGCTGTATGTGAAAGACCATTGCAGCGCCATTCGCCGGGTGCTGGATGCAGGCGCCATCGGCGAAATTTATAACATCGGCGGCTGGAATGAAAAGCCCAATATCGACATCGTGCATACCGTGTGCGCATTGCTCGACGAACTGAGCGCACGGGCTGACGGCAATAGTTACCGCGAACAAATCACCTATGTCACCGACCGGCCGGGGCATGACCGCCGCTATGCTATTGATGCCAGCAAGCTGGAACGTGAACTGGACTGGAAACCGGCGGAAACCTTTGATACCGGCATTCGCAAAACCGTGCAATGGTATTTGCAAAACCAAAGCTGGGTAGCCAATGTCCAGTCCGGCGCTTACCGCGCCTGGGTCGAAAAGAACTACAGCGGGCGTAGTGCATGAAAATCCTGCTATTCGGTAAAAACGGCCAAGTCGGCTGGGAATTGCAGCGCAGCCTTGCGCCGTTGGGCGAACTGGTAGCGCTGGGCACCGACAGCCGCGATTTATGCGGCGACTTCACCGACCTGGACGGCATCGCTCAAACCGTTCGCAGCGTCGCGCCGGATGTCATCGTTAATGCCGCCGCTTATACGGCGGTCGACAAAGCCGAGAGCGAACCGGATGTAGCGCGCACCATTAATGCGCTGGCGCCGGGCGTTTTGGCGGAAGCGGCTAAACGCTGCGGCGCCTGGCTGCTGCATTATTCCACTGACTATGTGTTTGACGGCAGCGGCGATCAGCCTTGGCTGGAAACCGATAAAACCGCACCGTTAAACGTCTACGGCCAAACCAAACTGGAAGGCGAGCAGGCAATTTTGGTGAGCGGCTGCCAACACCTTATTTTCCGCACCAGCTGGGTTTATGCCGCACGCGGCAATAACTTTGCCAAAACCATGCTGAAACTGGCGCAACAGCGCGATAGCCTGCAAGTGATTGATGACCAATTCGGCGCGCCTACCGGAGCAGAATTATTGGCCGATGTCAGCGTCCATGCCCTTCGCGTGGCTTTGCAGCGGCCTGATGTGGGCGGCCTGTATCATCTGGTTGCGGGCGGCGAAACTTCCTGGCATGGTTATGCCCATTTTGTGATTGATAGCGCCCGCCGAGCCGGTATGGACATCAAAGTCGCGCCCGAGGCCATTGCCGCAGTAGCGAGCAGTGCCTTTGCCACAGCGGCGAAACGACCCCACAACTCGCGGCTGAATACCGATAAATTACAAGACACGTTCGGCTTGCATCTTCCTCACTGGCAACACGGCGTGACCCGTATGCTGAGCGAAATTATTGGAAAAACATCATGAACCCACGCAAAGGCATTATCCTCGCGGGCGGCTCCGGTACAAGGCTGTATCCGGTGACCAAGGCCATCTCCAAGCAATTGCTGCCCATTTACGACAAACCGATGATTTATTACCCGCTCAGTACCCTGATGCTGGCCGGGATACGCGACATTCTGATTATTTCCACGCCGCAGGACACGCCGCTTTTTGAGCAACTCCTGGGCGATGGCAGCGATTGGGGCTTAAATCTGCACTATGCCGTGCAAGCCAGTCCTGATGGTTTGGCGCAAGCCTTTATAATTGGTCAGGATTTCATTGGCAACGCCCCTAGCGCGCTGGTGTTGGGCGACAATATTTTTTACGGGCACGATTTTCACCACCTGTTGGGCAACGCCATGAACCAAAGCGAAGGCGCCAGTGTCTTTGCTTATCATGTCCATGATCCGGAGCGTTACGGCGTCGCCGAGTTCGACGCTAACGGCAAAGTGTTATCGCTGGAAGAAAAACCCATGCAGCCCAAATCCAGCTATGCCGTGACTGGCCTGTATTTTTATGATGAACAAGTAGTGGAACTGGCCAAGCAACTTAAACCCTCGGTGCGCGGGGAGCTTGAAATCACCGATTTGAACCGTTTATATCTGGAACAGGGCAAGCTCAATGTCGAAATCATGGGGCGCGGCTATGCCTGGCTGGACACGGGCACTCATGAATCATTGCTCGATGCCAGCAAGTTCATCGCCACTCTGGAAACCCGGCAAGGCTTGAAAGTGGCTTGTCCTGAGGAGATTGCCTACCGGCAGCATTGGATTGATGCGGCGCAACTGGAAAAACTGGCTGAACCTCTGGTTAAAAGCGGCTACGGCCAATATCTATTACACGTTCTTAAGGAAAAAATATTCTGATGAAAGCGACGGCACTTGCAATCCCTGACGTTATGTTGCTTGAACCTACGGTATTCGGCGATGACCGGGGGTTTTTCTTTGAAAGTTTTAATCAGGCGCAATTTGAAGCCGCTATCGGCAGGCCGGTCACCTTCGTGCAGGACAACCATTCACGTTCGGTCAAAAATGTGCTGCGCGGCCTGCATTATCAAATCCAGCAGGCACAAGGCAAGCTGGTGCGGGTTATTCAAGGCGAAGTTTTTGATGTCGCAGTTGACCTTCGCCTTTCCTCGCCGAGCTTTGGCCACTGGGTCGGGGAGCTGTTATCGGCAGAAAACAAACGGCAGTTGTGGGTTCCCGAAGGCTTTGCCCATGGCTTTGTCGTGCTTTCAGACAGTGCTGAGTTTGTTTACAAGACCACCGATTACTATGCGTCCGCGCACGAACGCTGCATTGCCTGGAACGATCCGACGCTGGCGATAACATGGCCGGTCAACGGTACACCTGCACTTTCCGGCAAAGACAGCGCCGGTTCAAGCTTTATTCAGGCTGAGGTTTTTGCTTAGGCGTTATTGGTCAAGCCGCCACAAGAACCGCTTTATACACGGCTCGACATAGGCCGAAATGGCCTAAGGTATAACTTAAATACTTAAATACTTAAATACTTAAATACTTAAATACTTAAATACTTAAA
>JBLRXA010000162.1:0-7733 GCA_047920955.1 Methylobacter sp.
GAACAACAAATTACTGCAAAACAGCCTTGGCTATACCATATTAATCTTCCAGTTTACCTTTATTTTCTTTTTTACCCAGCCTCGGTTACGCCCGGTCTATTTATTCATCGGCCTTGGCCTGCACCTGGGCATTACTCTGTCTTTTAATATCTACCCCTTCGGCTTGGGGATGATGATTTTCTACACCCTTCTAGTGCCTTTTAAAGTGTGGCGATATATTGGTCAGCGACTTAGCGCAAAACAACCTTCGCTGACGGTGTTCTATGACCAGTTATGCCCGTTATGTAACCGCACCGTACTCATCCTTAACCATTTCGACCTGTTCAACTGCATAGATTTTAAAAATGCCCAAGAACATGCCGCATACTACCCTGCGCTTGCCGCCGTCAATCATGACACCCTGCTAACCGATTTATATGCGCTAGATCATACAGGGCGCATTTATTCGGGTGTTGACACTTATAGCCAAATCTTCAAAAAAATGCGTTACTTATGGCCGGCTGGCGTCATTTTAAACCTTCCCGGCATTCATCAGCTTGCCTCAAACAAATACCGTACCATTGCCGACACCCGTAGCCGCGTCCCCTGCACCTCGGATTGCCTAATACCGCAAACGCTGTCCGACACCACGCTTTACCACCGTTTTTTTGAAGAATTTGCCACGCAAAAACCGAAGGCATTTTCCAGAAAAATGGCAAAAATATTGCTGTCGTTGCTAGTTTTACAACTAAACAGCTCCATTCATTACGGACTGGTTTACCGGCTTAACATTGACAAACCCCAAAGCCCCATATCACAAGCCAGCAACGCGATTTTAATGGTCTCTCAGACGTTTTTAGGCATTACCCCCCACGCGCTTTATCTGCATGACCATTTTGCCGGTTATGAGCATATTTTAGCGATTACCTACACCGATACAGACGGCAACGAACAGTGGCTGCCTTTTGTTAATGAACAAGGCCGCCTACTCGCGCCTAACTGGGGGCGCGTCCATTCGATGTGGGCCAATATTGCAGTAACCCCCAACATCGACAACAAACGCCTGCGCAAACTGACAATGAAAGTCACCGCTTTCTGGGGGCAAAAAATCGGTCTAAACCTGGACAACGCTGTTTTTACTATCAAGCTAAAAAAGATCAGCGCGCCGTCTTATTGGGTTCATGATCAATTACATCTTAACTTTGCCTCACCCTGGATAACCATCGGAACGGCAAACTGGATCAACAACGAAATTTCTTTTAATTTACCGGAAGATATCAACGCACTCTAAATTATCCGGCTTTTTATTATTGCATCATCGTTTTTATCATGATATAAAATGCACGTGCTTTAATTCAATAGCGCAAATTAATAAAAATAATTGAAACCCCTTTGGAGGATATTCGTATGAATAAAATTTTATCTCTTATAGCTATGGCATTAATGATTGTTGGCTTGACAGGCTGCTTGGACGATCCAGATAGCTCTGCACAAAAAGTTTCTAGTTCTATTCAATTATAAATAGAACACTTGCAGCACCAAAAAACCCAGCCTAGGCTGGGTTTTTTGTTTGTACCTGTTCTATCTGCAGTAACACTTCCACCCCCCTTAAATTCAGTTTTTATCAACGCGTTTTTAACCTTTACACGCAGCGAAAACCAACATTCACGATCCTTATACGCTTAATTTATTTATATTGGCGCTTATTTTCTCCAGAATTCCGGCACAAATAAGATGACAATGGAAAATATCTGCACCCGCCCCAACAACATGGCGAAGGTGCAAATACCCGTTTGAATGTCGCTCAGACTGGCATAATTAGAAGCGGGCCCCACCTGGTTAAGACCAGGGCCAGCGTTGTTAAAACAAGCGATAATCGCTGAAAAGGCGCTGATAAAGTCCATGCCGCTCAACAACAACATAAAGACCAGAATAACAATACTGATGAAATACAGAAAAATAAATCCGGTCACCGAGGTAACAATTTTATTGCTGATTACCGTATCGCCTATTTTCATGGACTTAACCGCAAACGGATGAATGAACTTGAACAATTCCAGGCGCGCCTGTTTCATCAGGATAATCGTGCGGATCATTCTGATGCCGCCGCCGGTAGAGCCTGAAGACGCTGAGACACAGCTCAAAAACAGCATCCACATCGGCACAAAAATAGGCCATTGATTAAAATCTTGGCTCGCATAACCGCTGGTGGTGGCAATAGTAACCACGTTAAATGTTGCATGGCGTAAAGCGGTTAAAAAATCAGGATAAGCCCCCTCTTGCCACAATACTGACGCCGCCACTAAACAACTGCCCAAAACCAACGCAAGAAAAGACCGAGTCTCCCTGTCGCACATATAGGGATTAAATGAGCGTTTTCGGAGGGCAACAAAATGGGTGGCGAAATTGATTGCCGCCAGCAACTGAAAAAAGGTCAGCACCATCTCAATAGACACCGAGTCGAAATGCCCGATACTGTTGTCATGGGTGGAAAAACCGCCCAAACTCACTGCGGAAAAAGCATGGCAAAGCGCGTCAAACCAATCCATGCCCGCCACGCGCAAAGCAATAATGCACACGACAGTAAACCCCGCATAAACCAGCCATAGCGCCTTTGCCGTTTGCGCAATGCGAGGCGGCAGATCCGATTCTTTGACCGTCCCCGGCGATTCCGCTTTATACAGCTGCATACCGCCGATACCTAAAATAGGCAAAATGGCGACCGCAAAGATAATGATGCCCATGCCCCCTATCCATTGCAACTCATGCCGCCACAGATTAACCGACATCGGCAAGTGGTCAAGCCCCGTCAGCGTTGTCGCGCCTGTTGTGGTCAGGCTGGAAACGGTCTCGAAATAGGCATCGACAAAACTCAGACCGGCCAGGTGAAACAGCAGCGGCAAGGCACAAAATACCGGAATGACCGACCAAGTGATCGCCACCATCAAAAAGCCGGTCTGCCTTGACACTTTTTTGGGCATGTTAAGTGTCGGAATAAACATCACCGCCCCCAGCAGCAGGGTAATCAAAGCACTTTCAAAAAAAGCACGGGCGGCACCGTCATCCAGCCCAATGGATGTCAGCAGACAGGTGACCATTAAGCCACCAAAACCCAAGGTGACTAAGCCGAAAATATTAACAATAGTGAAAATGGCATTCATGGGACAGCAAGTTCAAGGCGAAAGGTTCAAAGCGAAAAGTTAAAGACGAAAGACCCAGGTTTTCGAACCTTTACCTTTCACCTGCCCTTGGTTAGAGAGTATGGAATTTTTTCTCAACATTGACGATCAGTTTTTTATCCATCACAAACATCACCACATGGTCGCCTTCTTCAAATACCGTGTTGCAGTGAATGGAAACGACCTGTTTATTGCGTATCAATGCACCCATCACGATACCGTCAGGAAAGCTAATGGCATCGACCCTGCGCCCGACAACCGAGTTTAAATCGCTGCCCTCATGCGCTATCGCTTCGATAGCTTCCGCAGTGCCGCCGCACAGGGAACTGACTTGCGCCACGTCGCCACGGCGGACATGCTTTAAAATGCTACCCAGCGTTTCCTGATTGGGCAGCACGGCAACATCAATGCCGGTGCCCGGCAATAACTTGCTGTACGAAATATGATTAAGCAAACAGAACGCCTTGCGCGCACCGAGATTTTTCGCCAACGACGCCGAGACAATATTAACGCCGTCATTTTCGGTAATCGCACAAAATAAGTCGGTATCGCCGATGGACTCATCAAGCAACAAAGCCTCATCGGTGCAATCGCCCAGCAGCACCACCGTGCGCTCCAGGTCATTGGCTATTTTATGCGCACGCCTAGGGTCTTTTTCGATGACCTTGACCTGATGGTCATTTTCCAGCGCCAGCGCCAAACGCTTGCCGACATGGCCGCCACCAGCAATGATGATGCGTCTTAAAGGCGGCTCCAATTTATTTAATGCCTTTAACACTTCTTGCACTTGTTCACGCGGTGCCACCAGAAAAACCTCATCACCGGTCTCGATAATAGCTTCGCCATTGACCACCAAGGGCTTGCCTTGGCGGAAAATGGCCACGATGCGGATTTTGTCGTCAGTCAAACGGGCGCTGAGTGTTTTAATTTTCTTTCCGGTTAAAATGCCATCGGCCACCACTTTGACCGAAAAAAGCCGTACTAAGCCATCGGCAAAATCGGAAATATGCAGGACACCGGGAAATTCGATTAAATTACGGATAGCCTCCATAACAATCTGTTCCGGACTGATGACAATATCAACAGGAATACCATTCGGGCCGAACAAGCGCGGGTTTTTCAGATAATCGACGGCGCGTACCCGCGCAATCGTTTTCGGCTGGCTGTACAACGCATTAATGATCACGCAGGCCAGCATATTGGTCTCGTCGCGGTCAGTCACCGCGATAATCATATCGGCAGTACGCGCACCGGCCTGTTCCAGCACTTTTGGATGCGCAGCATTACCGGCAACGGTGGCAATATCGAAACGCTCTTTTAAGGCATCGAGCAACTCCGTCCTGAAATCGACCACGACAATATCGTTTTCCTCGCTTGCCAACGCTTCGGCAACTGATGAACCGGTCACACCAGCCCCAAGAATAAGTATTTTCATAAGTCCTGCGGGATATTGAGAAATAAAAACGGACGAAGGGCGCAAGAAAAGGGCTAAAAACCCTGTATCTTGCGCCCTTCGCACTTTGCCATGTATTTTTCAGTTACATCCGAGCCAATACCGCCGCCACTGTTTCGCCCATAGCCGCCGGCGCCGGACAAATAGTGACGCCCAGCTCTTTCAATAGCGCCACTTTTTCAGCGGCACTTTCACCCGCCGATGAAATAATTGCACCGGCATGACCCATGCGCCGACCTTCCGGCGCCGTTAATCCGGCAATATAAGCAACCACAGGCTTAGTCATGTGTTTGCTGGCAAAAATACCCGCTTCAACTTCCTGTGGACCGCCGATTTCGCCAATCATAAGGATGACTTTCGTTTCCGGGTCGGCCTCAAATTTTTCCAGAATATCGCGGTGTGAACTGCCGTTAATCGGGTCGCCGCCGATACCGACCGACGTTGAAATGCCAATGCCCAAACGTTTCATTTGGTCAGCCGCTTCATAGCCTAACGTACCTGAACGGCCGACAATACCGACATTGCCTTTCATGTAAATATGCCCCGGCATGATGCCGAGCATGGCGCGTCCCGGACTGATAGTACCCGCGCAGTTAGGGCCGGTCAGCATCATGCGTTGTTCCACCGGAAAACGGCGCAGGAAATTTTTAACCGTCATCATATCCTGCGTGGGAATGCCGTCAGTAATCGCTACGCAATATTTAATGCCGGCATCGGCAGCTTCCATGATGGAATCGGCGGCAAAAGCAGGCGGCACAAAAATAATGCTAGCTTCCGCGCCCACTTCGCGCACCGCTTCTTTGACCGTATTAAAAACCGGCAAGCCTAAATGGGTTTGCCCGCCTTTGCCGGGGGTGATACCGCCGACCACGTTGGAACCGTAGTTAATCATATCCTGGGCATGAAAGCTGCCGATTTTTCCGGTAAAACCCTGGACGATAATGCGTGTTGTTTGGTCAATCAAAATAGCCATTTTTATGCTCCCTGTGCCGCTTCTTTTGCAACCGCTTCATTGCGCGCCTGCACCGCTTTTTCAGCCGCTTCGGCCAAGGTTTCCGCAGTGATGATAGGCAGGCCGCTTTCTGCGATAATGCGTCGGCCTTCTTCAACGTTGGTACCTGACAACCTGACAATCAACGGTATTTTCATATCAATTTTCTTGACCGCTTCGACCACGCCTTCGGCGATCCAATCGCAACGGTTGATACCGGCGAAGATATTCACCAACATGGCTTTGACGCCTTTGTCGGCCAACACTAAACGGAAAGCCTTTTCGGTGCGTTCAGCCGAAGCGCCGCCGCCGACATCAAGAAAATTAGCCGGTTCGCCGCCAGCCAGTTTAATCATGTCCATGGTCGCCATCGCCAAACCGGCACCGTTAATCATGCAGCCAATGTCACCATCCAGGCCGACATAGCTTAAACCACGATCAGCCGCCGCCATTTCGCGAGGATCTTCCTGAGTTTTATCACGCAATTCGGAAATTTTTTGTTGACGGAATAAGGCGTTGTCATCAAAGCCCATTTTGGCATCCAGCGCGACCAACTCATTACTACGCGTCACCACCAGTGGGTTGATTTCCAACATGCTGGCATCAAGCTCACGCAGTGCGCGGTAACAGCCACGGATCGTCTTAACCGCATGGCTTAACAATTCGGGATCCAGACCTAGTGCAAAAGCCATTTCACGCGCCTGATAATCTTGCAGACCCACGGCAGGTTCGATATAAATTTTGGTGATTGCTTCAGGATTATTTTCAGCCAATTCCTCGATTTCCATACCGCCTTGAGCGGAACCCACCATGACTATACGCTCAGAACTACGGTCAACCAGAAAACAAAAATACATTTCCTTGGCAATATCAGTACCCGCTTCGACATACAATCTGCCGCACACTTTACCGGCAGGCCCGGTCTGGTGAGTCACCAGCCTTTTGCCCAGCAATGCGCCAGCGGCCGCTTCGACTTCGTCGTGGGTCTTGCAGATTTTAATGCCGCCTGCTTTGCCGCGCGCACCGGAATGGACTTGCGCCTTGACCGCCCATAAGTGCCCGCCAATATCCCGGGCGCGTTGCACGGCTTCCTCTGGACTGTAAGCCATACCGCCCTCGGCGATTTTAACGCCGTAACCGCTTAAAATTTCTTTCGCCTGATATTCGTGAATATCCACAGCATCTCCTAAGTTTATGTGTTGCGTAGGCCGGATCAACGTAACCCGGCAAGACTATTATTTTTTTGCCGCAATCGCTTCAGCAGCCCTAACCACGTTATTGGCCATTTTTTCCGATGCCGCATCGATTAAACGGCCATCGAGTGCTGCCGCGCCTTTACCTTGCGCCGCCGCTTCTTTCAAAGCGGCCAGGATACGTTTTGCTTTGTCAATTTCAGCCGCCGGCGGGGTGAATATGTCATTGGCCAGTTCGACTTGCGACGGATGTATCGCCCATTTGCCTTCGCACCCTAAAGCCGCAGCGCGCCTTGCGGCCAGTTTATAGCCTTCCGGGTCTTTAATATCGCCAAACGGGCCGTCGATAGGGCGCAAACCGTAGGCGCGGCAAGCAACTGTCATCCGGCTGATGGCAAAATGCCATTGGTCGCCCGGATAATCGGGGTTCAAACCGCCAATATTGGTGGTTCTGGCGCGGTTACTGGCGGCATAATCAGCGACACCGAAATGCAAGGCTTCAAGGCGACCCGATGCGCCATTGCGGGCAATATCTTCTACGTTAGCCATGCCCAAAGCGGTTTCAATCAAGGCTTCAATGCCGATCTTATTTTTCAGACCCTGCTGCATTTCCAGCTGGTTAAGCATGGCTTCAACCATGTAAACATCGGCATAAACACCGACCTTAGGAATCAAAATCGTGCCGATCTTTGCCCCGCATTGCTCGACCAAATCGACCACGTCACGCACCATGTACTGCGTATCCAGGCCGTTGATGCGCACAGAAACAGTGACGCCATGGCCTTTCCAATCCAGGTCATTAATCGCTTCGATAATATTCTTTCTGGCCTGCAACTTGTCATCCGGAGCGACCGCATCTTCCAAATCCAAAAAAATAAAGTCCGCGCCACTTTTCATCGCTTTTTCAAACATTTCAGGGCTAGAACCCGGAACGGCTA
>JBLRXA010000163.1:0-7527 GCA_047920955.1 Methylobacter sp.
CTGGTTTTCTGGAGTCCTATAAAATCAAGAATTAAAAACTTGAACATCGAGTATATAGGTAGCAATATCGTCAATGGCTCTATTTTGATGAGCCAAGTATCGCCTCCTACTGCAAACATAAGCCTGGGATTGACGTTTCAATCAAGCAATGAAGGGACTATTGTGCCAGGATGTGTTGTTTCTGAAACTGTTTCCGGCATTATTTGTGATGTTACGCCGATTACAATTCGTAAAGTATTTTAATCTACAGGGACATAAGTACGAACGCGCGACGGGGTATATACCCTGTCGCGCCAACTTAAGAGCAAAACATCATTGCTTTCTAAGCTGCGGCAATGAACCGCTCCAAACGTTGCAAGGCAAGTGCCATTCTATCGATAGAGGTGGTATAGGCAAAGCGCAGGTAATGATGGGCTGAATGGGTGCCGAAATCTTTCCCCGGCGTTATCGCAAGGCCTTCGGCTTCCAGTAAATCAAGTGCAAACTGATAGCTGTCATCAGTAAACCTTGAGCAATCGGCATAAATATAAAAGGCGCCGTCCGGTTTGATCGGGATGTTAAAGCCCAGCCGCACTAAGCCGTCATAAAGAAAATCACGCCGCGTCGCAAATTCGGTGCGCCTTTGTTCAAGTTCAACCAGCGTTTGCGGCTCAAATGCGGCTAAGGCGGCATATTGCGAGTGCGTGGTGGTGGAGATGAATATATTTTGTGCTAGTTTTTCAGTGGCATCGATAAATTCTTCCGGCACAATCAACCAGCCGATGCGCCAGCCGGTCATGCCGAAATATTTAGAAAAGCTGTTGATGACAAACACGTCATCGCTAAATGCCAGCGCTGTCGAGGCTTTCCCGCCGTAAACCAGGCCGTGATAAATTTCATCGGAATAAAAGCAGCCGCCCAATCCGTTAACCGTATGAATGGCCTGTTCTAATTGGGCTGGGGCAATGAGGGTACCGGTCGGGTTGGACGGTGAGGCAATCAACGCGCCTTGGGTATCAGGCGTCCAATGCTGATTGATCTGCGCGGCGGTCAGTTGATAGCCGGTTGCCGCATCTACCGGGATGGTGCGGGCTTGGCCGTCAAACAGCTTAACAAAATTGCTGTTGCAAGGATAACAGGGGTCGGCCATCAGCAGTTGTTCGCCCGGGTTAAGGCTACTGCCTAAGGCCAATAAAAATGCACCCGATGCGCCCGGTGTGACAAAAATACGCGCGGCGTCAATCGTCACCGCGTAACGCTGTTGATAAAAGTCGGCTATTTTCTGGCGCAGTTCGGGCAATCCGGCGGCTGCGGTATATTTTACTGCGCCGGTTTTAAGATGCTCAATGCCGGCATCGATAATGGCTTGCGGTGTAGGAAAATCAGGCTCGCCGATTTCCATGTGAATGACATCTTTGCCCCGTGCTTCCATTTGTTTGGCGCGGTGCAGTAATTCCATCACATAAAACGGCGAGATTTGCCGAGTCCGCTTTGCCAGCCGTACGTCCATAATTTTTATGCCCTTCACAAAAGGGGCGAATGATACCAATAAACCTTGCTATCCGTTTGCTATTCTGCTAAAAATGCGCGGTTTTATTTAATCTTGTCTTTAGGAGTTAATGGATGACCGATAGTTCTAAAACTGGCGCATCACCTTTCAGTTTTAAGCCTTACCAAGAAAAGGAAGGCGAAGAATATATGAATAGTGCCCAATTGAAGCATTTTGAAACCATTCTTAAAAACTGGAAAGGTGAATTAATGCATGAAGTGGATCGCACCGTGCATCACATGCAGGATGATGCCTCTAATTTTCCTGACCCTAACGACCGGGCGTCTCAGGAATCGGAATTCAGTCTGGAATTAAGAACCCGCGACCGTGAACGGCGCTTAATCAAGAAAATTGATGAAGCCCTTAAAGAAATAGAATCCGGGGATTATGGTTTTTGCGAATCGTGCGGCATTGAAATCGGCATACGCCGTTTGGAAGCCAGACCTACGGCAACCTTGTGTATCGATTGCAAAACACTCGATGAAATCCGCGAAAAACAAATGGGTTAATGCTGGATAAACAGCCCTCTATTGGCCGGTTTGCACCTTCGCCTACCGGCCCCTTACATCTAGGTTCCCTGTACACGGCCCTCGCCGGTTTTCTCCAAGCCCGTTCCCAGCAAGGTCAATGGCGCTTGCGCATTGACGATCTCGACACACCCAGAAATGTCAATGGTGCGGCCGATGCTATCTTAACAACGCTGGACATTTTCGGCCTGTATTGGGACGGCGAGGTGTATTACCAAAGCCGCCACCTCGCTATTTATAACGATATTCTCAGCGACCTGCAGCGCAATAAGTTTGTTTATCCGTGTACCTGTAGCCGAAAAATGCTCATGGAAAACGCTAGTGAAAACACCCCGTCTGATATTTATCCCGGCCTGTGTCGGCATCTAAATAGCCCGCCCGCTGGCTCTCATGCGCTACGCATTAAAACCGATCAGCGCATTATTAGCTTTCAGGATGAACTGCAAGGCCTGATTGTGCATAATTTGGCCGCGCAGGACGGCGATTTTATCGTCAAGCGCAAAGACGGCATTATTGCCTATCAATTTGCCGTGGTCGTTGATGATAAGCTGCAGCAGGTTAATCATATCGTGCGCGGTTTCGATTTGCTGGAGGCTACGCCGAAGCAGATTTATCTGCAGCAACTGCTCGGATTGGCAACGCCGTGTTATATGCACGTTCCGGTTATTGTTGACGGGCAGGGCTTTAAACTTAGCAAGCAGACACAGGCAACGGCGGTTGATTTGGCTGCGCCTGGACGGGTTATTTTTGAGTTGCTGGTTTTATTAAGGCAAACTCCGCCGCTTGAATTGCAACGGGCTTCTGTTGATGACCTGCTTGCTTGGGCGATTGCGCACTGGCGTCCTGAGCTGTTGCAGGCTAAGCAGGCTGTCTGTTGTCAATCAAGCGACTGAGGGCGTCAATTCAGAATACATGACGACCCGATTGCGGCCTTGCTGTTTGGCCTGGTACATAGCTTGATCGGCGGCGGCTATTAATGCGTTAAAATCCAAGCCGATGCGTATTGAATCAGCAATGCCGATGCTGACGGTGCTGCGCACTATTTCGCCGTCGAATTCCATCATCAGCGCCCCATAGTTTTGTCGCAGGCGGTCGGCTATTGTCCAGGCCTCTTTTTCAGCGGTAGACGGCAGCATAATGCAAAATTCTTCGCCACCGTAGCGGGCGAAATAATCATCGCTACGGATACCCTGCTGTGCGACCGCAGCTAAGCGCCTTAATATCTCGTCTCCTATTTGATGGCCGTAGTTGTCATTGACTGACTTGAAATGGTCGATATCAAGCATCATTACTGCCAGCGTGTCCCCGGTACGGGTGCAACGCGCCAATAAACGGGCGGCCTCTTGTTCGAGGCTGCGCCGGTTTAGTGCCCCGGTCAGCGCATCCGTCAATGCCAGTTTTTGCAGGTCTGTGGACAGCCGGTAATTCAGCATCAGCACGAAGCCGAAGGTGATACACAATTGCGCGATGTTGCCGACGAAAAAGAAGGTCAAATTGAGGGGGGTGTGCGCATAAATGCTGTAGCTATCGGCTGGCGTGATGAAAATCATGAGCACCCGGACCAACAACAACGTCGCAATCACCGCGAACGCTGCGCCGGTGAACCAGTAGGCCGTGCGTAACGGTTGTTCGATACGGATCAGCAAGGCACGGGCGCAAGCTGCGTTGCACACGCCAAATGCGAGGGAATTGGCGATAACGCGGGCGTCAATGTCAGGTTTGATGATGGCCAACCAGACATTAAAAGCAAATACCAGCCCGCTTAGCAGCCACGGGATAGAAGGCTTGCAATGGCCGGTTTTGAAGGCGGTAATGCCGTTGAATTGCATGCCGACACCTAACGCTACCAAGGTCGAACCAATAACCACGAACCAAAAATTGTAAGGCGGCTGCTGTTGAAGATAGGCAGAGGCAAAGCCTAGTCCAATGAATAGGCTGCCTGCTGCCCAGTGCCATATTCCCCGGTAGTTGTTGACGCGTAAGCCCGCCAGAGCCAATAAACCGGAAAACAGCAGGCTCAATACCGACATCATGACGATGATGGTGCGGACATCCAAACTCGCGGTATTTTGCCCCGTCATCGTGTTGATTATTTAACCGCGCCAAAACGCATCCAGCGCAGGCGGTTGGCGTTGCTGACCACGGTCACTGAAGACAAGGCCATCGCCGCACCGGCAATCATCGGGTTTAATAAAACGCCGAACAGCGGGTACAACAAACCGGCGGCAACCGGGATGCTGACGGTGTTATAGAAAAAGGCGCCGACCAGGTTTTGTTTGATGTTAATCACCGTGGCTTTAGATAAGTCAATCGCTTCCGGCACTTTCAGCAGCGAGCCTTGCAAAATCACCACATCGGCGCTTTCTATCGCGACATCGGTGCCGGTGCCAATGGCAAAACCGACATTCGCCTGCGCCAAGGCTGGCGCGTCATTGATGCCGTCGCCGACCATGCCGACAATTTCACCGGCTTGTTGCAGTTCCTTGACCACTTCGGCCTTATCCTGCGGCAACACCTGCGCCCGCAGTTCAGAAATGCCCGCCTGTTTAGCAATAGCCTGTGCGGTGATGGCATTGTCGCCGGTTACCATGATGACGCGAATGCCTTGATTTTGCAGCACTTGCACCGCCTGCGCCGAATCCTTTTTAATCGGGTCGGACACCGCAATAATACCGGCCACTTGATTATCCACCGCCAGCAACATCGGCGTTTGCCCCAGCGCCGACAGCTCTTCCAGCCGTTGATTAAAAGCGGCGATATTGACGTTTTGTTCATCCATCAATGCTTGATTGCCGAACAAGACGCGCTGCCCGTTGATGGTCGCCATCACGCCATGACCGGCTACGGCGGCAAATTGTTTGGCTTTTTCCAACTTGATTTGGCGCTGTTCCGCCGCCGCCAAAATGGCCGCCGCTAAAGGATGCTCGGAACCTGATTCAATGCTCGCCGCCCAGTGCAACAGTTGTTCTTCGCTGTTGCCGTCAACCGCTTCAAGCGTTGAAACCGTCGGTTTGCCTTCGGTGACAGTGCCGGTTTTGTCGAGTATCAAACAAGTCAGTTTGCCCGCCGTTTGCAGCGCTTCGCCTTTGCGGATCAAAATGCCGGATTGGGCGGCGCGGCCTACCGCAACCATCACCGAAATAGGCGTGGCCAAGCCCAAGGCGCACGGGCAGGCGATCACCAGCACGGTCATCGAGGTGACAAAGGCATAACCTAAAGATGGTTCGGGGCCGAACGCGTACCACAGCAAAAAAGTCAGCACCGAAATGGCGACCACCGCCGGAACGAAAACGCTCGAAATCCTATCGGCCAGCCGGGCAATTTCGGGTTTGCTGCTTTGCGCTTGGCGCACACTTTTAATAATCTGCGCCAATGCGGTATCGCGGCCAATGCGGGTTGCCGTAAACAAAAAACTGCCGGTTTGGTTCATGGTGCCGGCAACGACTTCGGCACCCACAGTTTTTTCCACCGGCAGCGATTCGCCGGTCAGCATTGATTCGTCAACGGTGGAATGGCCTTCCAGCAACACGCCATCGACGGCGATTTTTTCGCCGGGCCGGACGCGCAAGGTTTCACCTAAGCCGACTTGCTCGATGGCAATGTCGATTTCCTCGCCATTCCTGACCACGCGCGCAGTACGCGGCTGCAAACCAATCAACTGCCGGATGGCGCTCGATGTTTTGCCGCGTGCCAGTGTTTCCAGCGCAGTGCCCAGGTTAATGAAGGCCAGAATCATCACCGCCGCTTCAAAATAAGCATGTTTTGCCAGCGAGGGCAGGGTGTCGTAATAATCGATGACGATGCACGAATACAGCCACGCCGACCCTGTGCCTAGGGCAATCAGTGTGTCCATGTTGGCTTGCCCCAGCATTAACGACTTGTACGCACCGCTGTAAAAATGCCAACCTGAATAGAACAGAATGCCCAAGGTCAGCAGCGCGATTTGCGGCCACAGCCAGGCGCCTGTTGGCGAGCCGATTTCCGGTAACCAAGTCAAATGTTCGGCCACCATCAACACCAATCCAAAAGCACCCGCGACCGCCGCTTTTTTCATCAGCTTTTGGTAACGCTGCAATTCCTGCTGTTCCTGCTCGGCGGGGTCTTCAAAGCCTTCCATCACGGCGGCGTCAAAACCGGCTTCCTTAATCGCCTGAATCAACAGTTCCAGATCGCTATGGCCTTTAACCACAGCGGAATGGTCGGCAAAATTGACGCTGACCGAGGTCACGCCATCAACCGCCGCCAACGCGCCTTCAACCGCGCTGACGCAACCGGCGCAGCGCATACCTAAAATGGATAAGCGTAATTCGTCGCTCGTTTCTGCACTCATAAGCCCACCCCACTCATTAATCCGCCTCTACACTAAAACCGGCGTCGGTAATCGCGCTGGCAATGGCATCCAGGCTGATTTTGTCGCTGTCGAAGTCAACCGTCACTTCGTTGTTTTTGCTGGAGGCGCGGGCCGACAACACGCCGTCGATTGCCTGCAGTTTGCCGGTCACATTGGTTTCACAGCCGCCGCATTTCATGCCGGTTACAGTTAACGTTACAGATTCAGTCATGTTCTTCTCCTTTGGGTTAGTAAAAATGTAATGGCACTATCATACTCGACTGATAAGGCGATTTCCGAGAAATAATGCCCCCTGATGAGATCTTGGGCTGTAGAAAAATAGGGGCTGTGAAAATCACAAAAGCCACGAAAATATCGCGTTTTTTCGTGGACAATTGTTTAGCTGCGTTGTTTTCAGCAAATGGCCTTATTACCACTGAAATGAGGTGAAGCTAACCCCAATATCCCAGCCGTTTTCTGTCCTGTTGATGCGCACGATCCGGCCTTCGCAGCGAAGGCGTATGATTGCCCCTTTCTTTTTCGGCATCAAAATGACACAGCGCAGCATCGAATTTATCGGAACCGCCTGTTCGCTGATAAAGCTAAAACCCGTTGTGCTAAGGTCGCGGGTGACGCCCACCCTTTCTTCAAGTTCTACCGTGCAATGGGTTGGAAAGCGTCTGGCTGAGCGTTTTTCCTTATTTTGAGGCATATCTCGTTCCATTTTTTTTGATTAATGTTGGGCGTAGTCGCTTGTTATTTTTAGCCGCCCTCAAGAGCGCGTTATACCGGGCGTTTTTTCTTAAGCAATAACGGATTAATATAGCCGCGCTTTAAATTATTTTAAATGTTGTCGGCACCGATTTGTTTTAAACAGGGGCTGAGAAAGGCGGTAAGTGCCTAAGTTGATAGCCCCGAGTTATACTCAGGCCGGTTAAAAAACACCTTTAAACCCAAAATTTCAGCTTTTTAAAAATCCGCAGGCGTAAATGTGAAGTATAAAAAGGAAAAAACGATTTTTGCAGAATATTCATCGACCAAAACCAACAACTGCAAGTTTTCGTCCGTGTTATCAGCCATGCTTGCTTTAAGGCTAATTCCGAAATAATAAATACCAGGCCTGGCCTATCTTTAGGCAGGTC
>JBLRXA010000164.1:0-7473 GCA_047920955.1 Methylobacter sp.
TACACACCTTGAAGAATACGCAGGAAATTCTGGAAATTGTGACAAACTTACTACACAGGAGAAAACTGCTTAGGCAGGAAATGCTTTAATCTTTTGATTTCATTGGTCGGGACGATAGGATTTGAACCTACTATCCCTTGTCCCCCAGATGGGTGAATTATTGTTTTTTAAGGTTCAACGAAGTTCAAAATTAAAATAATATAGCTTTTATTTCATTGGGTTAGTGGAGTATTGTGTTCAAGGATGTACAATTAAGTTCTATGAAATTCAACTCAAATGCTATCCCGGGTGCTATCCCGGAAAATATGGGTAACCTGTTGATTTTTAGTAGACCACTTCCCTTGTCGAAAAGACAAGTTACTCGAAACGGAGCTAATAAAAATGGCTATTAATCTAATAAAACCGCTATATCTTAAGCATCTCAAGTCCACCGATAAAGAACAGCTAATAAAAGATGGTGGGAATCTGTATGTCCGTGTTCGTGCGCTATCTGAGGGCGGCGCTATATCCTTTCGTTTTTATTATCGATTTGATGGCAAGCAAAAATGGTTAACATTAGAAGCAACAAATCTTCCTGAAGCGCGGGCTGAACGGGATGCTTATGCCACCTTACTCAAGGCGGGCATTGATCCAAGCCTTGAAAGAACACTGCAAAAAGAGCGCATTCGCAAACAGCAGCTTGACGAACAAGCCGCACTGGTTAAGCTAGCGGCACGGGTAACGGTCAATAATTTGTTTATCCGGTGGAATGATACCGATTTAATTAATCGTAAAGATCGCGTGGAAATAATGCGTATGTTCAATAAGGACGTGTTGCCGGTTATTGGTGATTTGTTTGTTGAGGATGTCTGCAAAGGTCATATTACGTTGGTCATTGATAAGCTGAAACAGCGCGGTGTCAATCACATGGCCAGGAACATCTTAAAGCTCATGCGCCAAATGTTCAGATTTGCCGTGGATCGTGACATTATCGAGTTTGACCCTACGGCAAGCCTCGGCGTGACAAGAACAACAACCAAGTCTACCGAGCGGGATCGAACCCTAAGCCAGGTTGAAATCAGCGCATTGGCGAGGCAAATACCCGGCGCACATTTATTGCCGTCAACCGAATGTGCAATCTGGATTGCTTTATCAACCTTATGCAGGATTGGCGAAATATCAAAGGCGGAGTTCTCGCACCTTGATTTTGACTTGAATACATGGACTATACCTAAAGAAAACAGTAAAAACGGTAAAGCACACACTATTTATTTATCAGACTTTGCTTTGAAGCAATTTAGGCAACTTAAGCGACGGCGCAAAATGATATATGGTTGTTCCAGAACCGAAGCGGCGGCGGTCATGTCTGTCAAAAATCAATCACCAAACAAATTGGTAGTAGACAAACGACAGCCAATTCAGTAATCGCTCCAAATACAATCAAGCTTTAATATTGACCGGTGGTCATTGGGTACCCCACGATTTACGGCGGAGCGGCTCCACGCTCATGGGGGATTTAGGAGTTGCAGTCGATGTTATCGAAAAATGCCTGAACCATACCGATGAAAATAAAATGCGGCGTATTTACCAACGGCAAAAAATGGAGCAGGCAAAACAACTTGCATGGCAAGTATTAGGCGAACGGTTAGAGTTGTTAGTGAAATATGACACGTCAAACGTGGTTTTGTTGTCGCAGAAAGATTAAGCCCAATTGTTGATTTTGGTCGTCAAAATTAGACGCTGCAAAAACATTCCCCCGCTAACACGGGGAAAATCTTATTCCCACGCCCTCCACCCTCAATCAAGCCGCACACTGAATCCGTCTGACAATTGGCCGAAAGCGCCTTATAAAGCATCCCGAAGATAACCAAACCGGGGTGTGCTGGGACAGTTTTTCCCTGAATTACCCAATACGCAAAAAAACCGCTGAGTGATTAATTTTCTTAACCAGGCTGAAGTGCTGTACCAACTGGACCACCCTGCTAAACGTCCCATTCTGTAAGGGTTTAAACTGGTACAGCATTATATTAATTAACTATACCGTAACTATACCAACTATACCAAAAGGCGCTTAAATGCCTATTCACGGGTAATTATCGTTATTGAGTAGACTACCCAGGATGGTTATTTAGTGAACTCGTACACAGCGATTGAATTTTGGCGCTGCATTATCCAAGCTCGTATAATAAAGCCCAACAAAGTGCAAAAAGGGCTTATCAACATGACAACATTGGAATTAGACAACGAAACAACCGCATTACTGGCTGAAATGGCGGAAAACGAACACACAACACTGGCAAAGCTGGCCAATAGGTTGTTAGTCGAATGTATTGAGGACTATCAAGACACGTTAGCCGCCGAAAAAGCATTAGCCGACATTGACAGCGGGGAAACGCAGGTTTTATCTTGGGATGACGTAAAGGCCGGGCTTTATGAACTGGATCATTAATGTAGAAGCAAGAGCCGCTAAAACCTTAAAAACACTCGACAAACCAACAAAACAACGAATAGCCGTCTTTATTGACCAACTCGGACAAACAGACAACCCAAGAAACACGGGCAAAGCCTTGCAGGGCAGATTAAAAGGCTTATGGCGTTATCGTGTTGGTGATTATCGACTTATTTGCCAGATAAAAGACGGGGAGCTGATTATTTTGCTATTGGAAATAGGACACCGCAAAGAGGTTTATAGATAACCCATCTAGCCTTTCAAGCCTAGACATAGATTTAGTTTAAATTGCCCCGCTTATCGACCCTATTAACGCTACGGTAAACCGACACGTAATGCGGTCTACTCTTTTCGGCTAATTGGGTTCTGTTCAGCCTTGCGCATGTTTTCTGCAGAATGCCTAGCCACTTTACCCCCCCAGCTTGGTTAAAAAATGCTGTCGAATAGTTCACCCTGGACAGAACCGGAACCAACGGGAAAAACCACCAGAATCACGACCAACAAGCTAAATTCTTATTTTGAAAAAAGGTTGTGTTTGTTTTGTCACTTTGTCACTTTTTGGCCGAAGCCCTTGCCGTTGGCGGCTTTCAGCGGTGACGAATGGTGACAAAACTCATTTTATTGAGCTGGATTGTTGTCAATCACCTGTTATTTGATCGATTTTCTTCCATTAATTTTAGTTTTCTGGACTCGGGCTTATAAGGCTCATAGATGCCATAGATGAAAGAACCGGCGCAGTAAAATCACCGACAACAGCGACTTAGCATCTAAGATGAGTTGGAGATGATGACCAAACCGGAAACCGCCAGACAATGAAACCCGATTTTATTATGCAGGCCCTCCCCCAGCCTGGTTAGATCAGGGAAATATAGCGGTATTCAATGCCGCCTTCTCTTCTTTACTCAGGCGATTAACTAACTCGAATGCCATTTGTGTGGCGGTATGGATAGGGGGATTAATGGTGTTCTTATAGCCCAGCGTACAAACAAAACTAGCTCCACAGGCTTCGGCATTGGTACATTTACAATACAGGTCTTTGACTTGGCTACTTAATGCATTACTTGACGTAATAACGGCTTTTTGGGAACAGTGTGGGCAAACGACTCGCATGGTAAAAACTCCTCAATTTTTTGATTATCTTAGCATGACAAGCCCACTGGGAGCGGGAGAAGCTAAAATACATCTGCTATAATCAAATTTAACCGGATAGCTCGACGGAGCAACAAGCGGGTGTCGTCTACCCGCTTCCGGTTTTTCCCTTTTGGACGGTTACACTTTGACGAGGTGTTAGTTGATTATCGACGCAAATGAAAAAGATATTTTGGTATTTTTCAGCGGGCGCGGCGCTTGGTTCATTAATGAATCGCCGACTGATAAATTCGGCGCACCCACAGCATTAAATTTTCTATATAGAGACCCCTTCACGAATATTGTTGAATTAACCAATGAATTCGGCCGGTTGTATGATGGTATAGATCAAAAGTATTGTAACGAACATACTGGCGTTTTTAAGCTAACCGCAAAAGATTCCGCCATCTATTTATTCTCCAAAGATCGGAAATATTTATCCCACGTTGAAAAATTATTGCCTTGTTCTCACGCTTACAGCGCATTTTCAATTGCAGTTGAACAAAGAATTTTATCGAATGAAATGACTGATGATTGCTTTTTTATGATTCAAAAAGATATTGATTTTGAATGTTTTGAGCACTCAAAAATAACCGAGTTGGCCTATACGATTAATAATGAATTGCGACCGGTTGAAGAATCAATCCTGCCGGATAACAGAGAAGAAACCGATGTTAATACCGCAACAAATCAAACACTAGCCATTATTGATTTATCCGAAATTACTGCTGAGAATTCCAGACCAAAAAAATTAGGCGATACAAATGTCGCAAGACTTGAGAGTTTGCGTAAATTTATTGAATGGCTTGGAACTGAAACGAAAAATAATAATTTTGATTTTGACCCTCAATGCCTGGATTACACAAAAGATGCATTATTTAAGGCGTTACAAGACTGGGAAAAAACGAGAGGCAAAACAAAAGTTAACGAAAAACCAAAATGGCTTTGGTATGGCGTAATAGGTTGGCGTAGTTGCGGTGGGTTTTGGAATAGTAAAGAAAGAAAAGGCATTTGCGATATAAAGGATAACAATCGCGGCAGAAAGCCTGGATCACAAAATATTTATAAAAAAAATTTTAGTTAAAATATCTTATAAAAAATAAAAGCTTACATTATTTTTAAATATGAGTATTACTCATATTACTCATATTTACGCACTTTTAAAGTTGTTTTTTCCTGTCAATAATAGCCCTGAGTTTGCATTAAACAAGGAAAATAACATGCAACACGCAAATGAAAGCTTTGGCGCAATAAAACGCTATTGTGCAGCAAACCTGTATCTGGTTGCCATAGCGCCGGTTAACGGTAAACCGACTAAGGCACCTCGCGCAAAGGGATGGAATCAACCTAAAGACTTGAGTAATCCCGGTGGTTACTCGGCTAATGCGGATGATTTTAAAGGCTGCAACGGCTCTAATATTGGGCTGTACCACGGCGCAAGCCAAACGCTGGCACTTGACCTTGATGATGTCGAGCTTGCTTGTAAGATTTTTGATGAACTTACCGGTAATCAACTTATTGACTGGTTAAAAGATCCCCTACGAGTCGAAATCAAAAGCCCCAAGGCGAACCGGGGCAAGCTGCTTTTTAAATTCCCGACACTGACACAATCCGTAGGACTGCGACAGTTTAAGCACGACGGTAAGGTTATCTTTGAATTACGTTGCGGCAATTGCCAGGACGTTATTTATGGTCAGCACCCGGAAGGCGGTGCTTATCAATTTATCGGTAATCCGGCGGAAATTCCTCTTATTCCCGATGTGTTGTTGAATATGCTTCAACACTGGGAGGACTGGAAACTCTGCTTTGATTCCGTGTTGGGCATGACAACCCAACCGCCCGAAATCCAACCTCGAAAGCCACAGCAAGGCGAAAATCTACCGGGCAGACGAAACCCGATTGAACTATTTAACCAGGCTAAAGGCGGTGTTGTTCCCGTCTTGCTGGACAATGGTTATAAGCAGCTGGGCAGTGACAGGTTGGTTCGGCCTGGCAGTGAATCTAAAGCACCGGGCATAATCATTTTACGCGAGTGTACAGACGGCATTGAGCGGGTTTTTTCTCATGGGGGCGATGTGCTGAATGATGGCTTTGCCCATGATGCGTGGGACTGTTACCGGCTACTGCAATGCGCCGGTGATTCTACTCAAGCGTTAAATTGGGATCCGGCAATCACTAAGCACAATCAGCGGTTATTCATGCAGGAAAAAGCCAAAACCGCAGCACAAACCCCGGCCACGGATAACCCAAAAAAAACAGCCGAAGCAAAACTGCCAAAAACTCAAAGAACATTACCCGATGGGACGGCACTAAATGACCAGCACATCAATATACTGGAGCAGCTCAATAGAGATTATGCGCATACAGTTTTAGGCGGCAAAAACGTTATTGTAGGCCAGCGGGTTTGCCAAGTTCAGGGCAGTGTATTTACTTTTAGTGTCAACATGGAACGCAAGGGGCTTGAGATCGAACCCATTCCGAATTATTGCCGCCTTATTTTTGCCAGTAATCATACGCGCGTTTTGAATGCCGGGATCCGTGAGCGGCGCTATTTGGTGTTGGAGCCTTCGGACGAAAAAGCGCAAGACACGGCCTATTTTAAAAGCCTATGGGCTTGGATTAAAGACGGCGGCGCGGCCAAGTTGCTCCACTATCTGCTTCAGGTCGATATTTCACGGTTTGACCCGTACAAATGCCCACAAACGAAAGCGTTGATCGCGGAAAAATTGGCCAATTTGAGCGGTATTAACCGCTTTTTCTATGAGCAAATTGTGATGAAAGATGAGTTGTTTGGCGGTAAGGCGCGGATTTTTGCGGCCGATTTAGTCGATGATTTTGTTGCTTGGAGCCGTGACGATGATGATGTCAAGATCCATAAGCCTGCGGCGAGAAATATGGTTGGGAAAATGATGGTGCGATTAGGCATAACGGTTGATGGTCGTTCGGATCGGGGTGAAGGGAAAAGCTACGACCTACCGGAGCGGAAAGAGTTGATAACGTCTTTTGCTAAATTGCTGGATGTTCCCGAGGATGAGCTTTGAGTTATAGCTCTGTTTGGCCAAAAAGTGCTGTACCAACCCAAAACAACCGTTTAGTGCTTAGGCCGCGAATAATAAGGGATACAAAGGATGGTACCACCGGACAAATTAACGCCTATGCTGTACCACTAAAAAAAGTATCTATACCACCTGCAGGCCACGAATACCAATGGATACAGCGGGTGGTATAGCTGGGACAGCAAAAACAGCGTTTTTTTGCTCATTTTCTCGCAAAAAATATTATTAGTTAAATCAATAGGTTGTGTTGGTTCGATTTGTCAAAAATGACAAAAACCGAAAAATGCAAAATAACTACACCAGTGCTGAAAAAACCTTAAACAAGCAGACAGTGGCAGGACGCATTTTATGAAAACGACGATTTCAGACAGGCTTTATCTAACCGACTTGAGCGGCGAATAAACCGACAAGATCAAACAGGCGCTAACCTTTGAAAATCCGAAATATACAGAAGCCTTACAGTTTGGCCGGTCAACTTGGGCGATACCGGCAAGGCTGGGACTATTCGAGGAAACCCCTCAAGGTCTGATTATCCCAAGAGTCACCCACTTAGACTGGTTAAATGATTGTGACACTCAAGACAGCCGGCACGGTCACCCGGTGCCGATGACAGCCCGCATTGAACCAAGGGACTATCAAGAGCGGGTAATCAAGCGGGCTATTAATAATGGCGGCGGAAATATACCTGCAACAAGGTTTTATGGTTAGTTAAGGGCAAGTATGCTTTAACGATGTAAGGTGATTAATCAATGGATAAGGAGTATCAATGCAAATACACAAATAAATTTTATGAAAAACAACATGTTTATAGTGGACCCCATTGTCCAGACAAATAATGCCTTAATTTAAGATAGAGTCCTG
>JBLRXA010000165.1:0-7377 GCA_047920955.1 Methylobacter sp.
TGCCTAAAGCGGCAATTTTATAAGTTGCTCAAGTTATTTCGTGCTCGTTCCTAAGAGCCTGCGATACAGTAGCGCGCATGGGCGGCGATGAATTTATTATTATCCTCAATGACCTCAATGCCGATATTGAACGCGCCAAAGAAGATGCCAGCCAAATAGCAAAGCAAATCGGCCAGCTATTGAGCCAACCGTTTTTCATCCATGAACACACCATCAGCACCAGTTTCAGCATCGGCATTGCCTTTTACCCGACCGATGGCGAAACCGGCGAAATATTGACGCGCAATGCCGACTGCGCCATGTATGAAGCCAAAACCCAAGGCCGCAATACCTACCATTTTTACGACCCGTCATTACAGCAACGCGGTATGCGCCGTTTAATGCTGGAAAACGGTTTGAAGCAAGCACTGGAACTCAAGCAACTGTCGCTTAATTTCCAACCCAAATACGACATCCGCAACGGCCACCTGGTTGGTGCCGAAGCCTTATTGCGCTGGCAATTTCAAGGAAACTGGATCTCGCCGGTTGAATTCATCCCATTAGCCGAAGAAACCGGACTGATTCTGCCGATTGGCGACTGGGTACTGGAAACAGCGTTAATGACACTGGCCGAATGGCGGCAATCAGGCTTAGTCGATAGCCATTTCCATGTCGGCGTCAACGTCGCGCCCTCGCAATTTTGGCATCCTGACTTTGCCCAACGCACCCTGGACGCTATCCAGCGCATCTTGCCTGAAGCGCCGGGCGCCATAGAATTGGAATTGACGGAAAGCTGCCTGCTACGCCCCACCGAAGACATTTTGCGCACATTCACCCAATTAAGGCAGTCCGGCATCCGCTTCGCCATGGATGATTTCGGCACCGGCTATTCCAGCCTCAGCTACTTAAAACAGTTTCCGCTGGATATTTTAAAAATAGACCAATCGTTTGTGCGTGATTGTGTTGATGATCCCAGCGATGCCGCCATCATCCGCGCCATTATTGCCATGGCTGGCGGGCTTGAACTCGACGTGATCGCCGAAGGCATCGAAACGCTGGAACACGCCATGTTCCTTAAACAAGCCGGCTGCCACCTGCTGCAAGGTTACCTATTAGCCAAACCGATGCCGGCAGCGGAATTTGCCGTGTTTTGCCAAAACTTTACACAGCACCCGATACGCGCACTGGAAACCTGGCCGGGTGTTGATACAGGGCGCCCAGAAGCCGTGGCACGTTAGGTCATTTCCGGGAAAGAACATGGCTAAGGCTAATTCCCTAAAATGGCATACCCAAATCAATATCTAAGGGCTGCCGAACGCAGACCTTCCAGGTTTTAAAAACCTGGAAGGTCTGACTTGCAAGCCTTAACACAGCGTTCCCACCTATTCGGGAGTACCCATCCACTGGGGTGCTATGCCCGCGCTTTTTTTAGTTTTTTAAGCACACTGTGGCGGATAGCGTCGGCAAAATCCTCACTATTTTCATAGTCCTGCTCTTGGGCGAAATTGACTAGCGCCATCACCAGTTTTTTAGTTTCCGCGATTTCCGCGTGCGTCCTGCCGCAACCTTCGCAATGTGTGCCTTCGTAAGTGCATTTATCGATACATGGGCTAAATTTCATATTATGTCCTGTCAGTGTTGTTTATATGTCAAAGCCGATTTTAGCATACCAAAAATGGAGCCGTAATCTCGCCAGCCTGCAAAAAATTGACGGCTGAACACTTGAATCATGACTATCTTCTGCTAGCATTCAAATCCGTAGCACCTTTAAAAGGTGATTTCCGAGAATATACACATCCCGAATAGACCAAAACGCTGTGATAAGCGTCTGCGTTCGGCAGCCCGTAGATATTCAGGTAGAAACACGAAATTGGGCCGCTTACATCCCCGCCCTGAACAGCGGGGTTTTCCACTGCTTGGTGATAAAAATGAAAAAAAAACGTTTTGCATCCTATTTAATGACCGGAAAAGTTGCCTCCATGCCGTTTATGGGCAGTAGCTTCGCCGATGTTGTGCCTGCTTACACGGATATCCTGAACCCCAATGTATCTGTCATCGAAACGCCTGCAACCGGGCTGCGTTTATTAAGTGTTGCTTCCAGTACATATAGCGGTTCTGATGCCGCACTATGCTCTACAGCCATGCCGACGACAATGAATATTGTCGTTACCGGCGCCAAGCCGGGGAATATTGTGTACTTGGTCGCCAGTTCAAACAAGGATGACGGCACTTTTCAATACATTAGCCCGGAAATACGGATTGGCTCGGATAACTTCACCGTCGTCAGTTCATTCAGCTTGGGCAATAACGTGCATGAACAGGAAGCGGGTAATTTTTCCGAATCGCTCTCCCCCGTTTCTATCCCTGTCGACATTCATAAATTGCAACAAAAAAATCTGTTCAATAGCGGTAAGTTTTATCTGCAAGCGGTCATTTTTTCTACAACTGAGCCATCCGCCATGTGGCAAACGGCACGTTTTTCAGAACTTGACGAAATTGCGGTGAGCGCGGCCGGATGCCCTGGAAATTCCACTTACGGCGGTTCCACTTACGGCGGCTCCACTTATTGAGGCACTGCCATTAACGTCCTGCCGGGTGATTTACCCGGCCCCCTCTACCGTGGCGACAGCATCATCATCCGACATATCCGGCCTGCCGATATGGTGGTTTTACATGATTGGCTCAAATCCATTGATTTTTCCTTTTATCGCCCCTGCTTAAACGAGATGTGCCCTAGCGCCGTGCATTTGGCCGAACGGATGTCGGCATTGGCCCGGCTAAATCCGCCTTTGGAAATTGAAGTTATGGTAGAACACAGGCCGACGCAAACACCCATTGGTATCATGTCATTGTCAAGCATCGACGCGTTCAACCGCAAAGCCGAGTTCTCCATGGGTTTCGTGCGCGGCCAAGGTACCCGCTGCACCATGGAAGCCCTGCATTTCGGGCTGGAACAGGCATTCTCTGCGCTGAATCTGCGTAAGGTGGCGTTTTATGTCGTTGCCGGCAATGTCCGCGCCCAACGCTTCATGGCACATTGGCATATCGCCGAGGAAGGCCTGTTACGCGAGGAATTGCTATTGAATTCAGGCAAGACCTTGGATTTGCAACGCTATGCCCTGCTACGAAACGACTGGGAACACGGCGGCCTGCGCCGCAAACTGCAACGTTTGGTCCCGCTCGCATGATGACAGTAGAAAGAACCCTCATTTTCGCACCGCATCCCGATGACGAGATTATCGGCTGCGGCGGTTATATTGCTTTAAAACGGCTCGAAAAGGCCGCTGTACGCGTTATCGTGGTCAGTGACGGCGCACGGGGTTTGTCGCCGGGCCAACGCAAGCAAACCGGATTACGGCAGGAAGAAAGCCGTCTTGGCCTGGCGGCACTACAGCTTGACGATGTGCAATTTTGGCACTACCCCGACGGCGCCATCCCACTTAAAGGCGACATCATCGCCGCCTATGTGCAAGCCGTTATCGATTTTCGCCCCACCCGCATCATGCTGCCGGCGCCGGGCGAAACCCACCCCGACCATCGGCGCGTTACCCGTGGCGTTATTCATGCGCTGGCGGGAAACTGGGCGGGTGACCTGTGGTTTTACGAGACCGTCCAACCGGCGCCGTTCGTCGATACGGTTATTGACATTTCAACAACTATCGCAAGCAAATTGAACGCTCTCGCCGCCCATTCCTCGCAGCTGACGCAACACGATTATGTCGGGCATTGCGACAGTTTGGCGAAAATGCGCGGCATCGCCCGAGGATATTCACACGGCGAAGCATTTTTAACGTTTCCCTGGGACGGCTCACCGCAAAATTTCTTTGAAGCACGACCGCTCATTTCGGTGGTGGTGCGCGCAAACGACGAACAGATTTTGGCGCACGCCCTGGCTAGCTTGGCGGCCCAAGAATACGACCAACTTGAAGTCATATTGGTCTGGTTTGGCAACAGCCCCCCTAACCTTTCCGCTTTCGACATTTTGGATATGCGTGTTGTCATCGGAAAAAGTAACCGTGGCCATAACCTCAACCTCGGCATTGCCCACGCACACGGTGAATATGTCGCTTTTCTCGATCAGGACGACATCGTTTACCCCGAACATTTGGCGTTGTTGCTCGCGGAACTACAAGGCCGCGCAGAAGTGGACATCGCCTACAGCGGATGCCGGGTGGTGTCCTGCCGACGCCATGAAGCCGACATTGAAATCACCGCTGAAGTGGACATAATGAACCAGGCCGTTGAACCTTGCCGGCTTATAGTCGGCAACGCCATCCCCAACCACGCCTTACTGTTCCGCGCACAAACCTTCCGTACCCTGCATTTTGACGAAAGCCTTGAGGCTTATGAGGATTGGCAATTTCTGGCGCAATTGGCATTAGCCGGATACCGGTTCGCCCATGTTGACGACATCACTTGCGAATACCGCTTATATTCTGATGGCGAACCCATCACGTTAATGCAAGCGCACCGCGAGAAAAACTATTTCGGTTGGGAAGACCGTGTTTATGCGGCTATCGCCAAACAGCTTGAGGCGGTACATTTGAAAGCACTGGCGGGGGTTTTCGCACGGCTGGAAAAAAACGGGCAGACCCTTGCCAAGCAGTTAAAAAATGCCGAACACCTTATCGCTGAACTGGAAGCGCAGTTAGCAGAAAAGGAAGGTTGGCAGGACTTCATGCAAAAATCGCTGCCCGCCGTCGGCATCCACAAGGTTGGCCGGCAAGGGGCGGCCCAACTCATCGGCGAGAGACTGGCAACCGAAACGCTTTTTTCGCTTATCGTGCCTGTATATAACACCCCGGCCGAGATTCTGACCGAAGCGTTGGGGAGCATTATCGGGCAGAATTTCCCCGGCTGGGAATTATGCTTGGTGGATGATGCCTCCACCGACCCGGATACATTAAAGGTGCTGGACGATGCCCTTAGCACATTGCAGCCTACCGGCAAACTTCGGTTTAAGCGGCGGGCTAGCCGGAGCGGCATTGTCGCGGCCAGCAACGACGCGCTGGCGCTGGCCAGCGCCCCTTATGCCGCTTTTGTCGACCACGATGATGTATTGCATGAAGACGCCTTGCTCGAAATTGCCTTAGTGCTAAAGCAGGAAAGCGCCTACAAATTGGTCTATACCGACAGTGCCATGATCGATTTGGCCGGCAGGCTGCTGCATGTCCAGCGAAAACCGGACTGGTCGCCGGAAACCCTGCTTCACCATAACTTCATCAACCATCTTACAGTGGTACAACGTGATTTGCTGCTGCAACTGGGCGGCCTGGTACAGGCGCATGAAGGTTCGCAGGACTGGGATATGTTGTTGCGCATAAGCGGACAGCTGACAGCCCCGGAAATCCGCCACCTCCGCCGCCCACTTTATGCTTGGCGCGCAACTGGACAATCGCTGGCCTACTCCGCAGCGGCCAAACCGGAAGCCTTTGCCGCAGGCCAGCGCGCAGTCTTGGCCCATTTGCAACGGAAAGGCCTAAAACAACCTTGCTGCAGCGCCAACCCGAACGGGACAGGTGTCATTTGCACATGGGATAGCGAGCCGCGCAGCGTGGAAATCATTATCCCCAGCCACAATAATCTGGATGGCCTAAAAGTTTGCATAAACGGCATTTTGACAGCAACCGATTATCCCTGCGTCAAAGTCACCGTGATTGCCAACCGTTGCCAAGACCCGGAAATGCGCGCCTACCTCGGACAATTAGCAGCACACCAGCGCATTAATCTGGTTAATGACGAACGGCCTTTTAACTGGGCGGCACTCAACAATTCCGTTGCGGCGCACAGCCGGGCCGACTTGCTGCTTTTTATGAACGATGACGTAGAAATCCAAAACCCGGACTGGCTTGCCTTAATGACGCGCTATATTGGGTTAGATGGCGTTGGCGTAGTCGGCGCTACCTTGTGCTATCCGAATGGCCCATTGCAACACAATGGTGTCCGTACCGATCCGGCATGGGTGGCATCGAATATCCGCACGACCGGTTCTTATGGCGAATTGTCCGTTACCCGCAATGTTGCCGCCGTTACCGGCGCCTGTCTTTTAGTGGCGCGGCCTGTATTCAACGAGCTTGGCGGCTTCGACGAACGCTTCGCGGTCAATTACAACGATGTCGATTTCTGTTTGGCGGTTAGGCTCGCGGGCTACCGGATTGTCCAGGCTGCCGATGTTTCCCTGGTACATCATGAATCGGTTAGCCGTGGCACCATAGATAGCCCCGAAAAAAAATCGCAATGGGAACAAGAATCAACCCTAATGCGCGACAAATGGGGCGATTTCCTGACCGACCCGTATTGGTCGGAATATGAGATTCATGCCCAAACTTCACGCATTCTCCATGTCGGCTAGTTTTCTCATCCGCCCCGCTGCGCCTCATGATGGGCCGTCGATATTAGCGACGTTCGGCCATGTTTTCAGGGATACGCGCAGCAAGGATGTTTGGCAATGGATTTACCGCGACAATCCCGATGGCAGCCAAAGCATGTTGTGCCTTAGTGGCGACGGCGACGTTGTTGCGCATAGCGGCGCGTCCTTTCATCGCGCCGTTTACCAGGGGGAAACCGTAAAAATAGGCCAAGGCCGCGATTCATTCAGCCACCCTAAGTTTCGTTCCGTGATGCGTGGGCGCGCCGGTTTATTCGCGCAAACGGCGCAATCGTTGTTCATGCAACACGGGCTAACAGACGGCATAGCGTTTTATTACGGCTTCCCCTCATCCAGAGCCTGGCGTCTTGGCAGCACATTATTGGATTACCGTAAAGGCAGCAACTGGGGACGCTTTTACTACGATATGCGGGCACAATGGCCTGATTACAGCACCCATTACGGCACGTTGGCGGCTACCTGCGAATTTGGCGCCGCATTCGACCGGCTTTGGCACCGCCGCGAAAACCATGTACAAGCTGCCGTTATCCATGACAGCCGCTTTCTTGCCTGGCGCTTCCCCGCGCATTTAAAAAACAGTTATTGGGTATGGACATTTACCCCCCATTTGGGCAAAGAAATAACAGGCTATGTCATTTTCTCGCGGCGCGGACACACAGCCATGTTGCTGGATTTGCATTTGCCTGATAAATCCAGACCCTGTTTCGATTTTTGGCGGCAAATAGCGGACAAACTGCGCTGGCATGGCATTGGACGAATCGAAACGTGGTTATCACTGAACCACCCCGACCTGACCAAGTTACACGAAATCGGATTTAACCCCTGCCCCTTGCCCGACGATGTAAAACTTGGCTTTCGCGTCTTCGATGGCGGCCCGGATTGGGCTTTACTGAATCAAAGTTTTTGCTTTACCATGGCCGATTCAGACCTCTATTGATAACACATTGGTGTTTATTTGACCTCCTCCCCTAGCTAAAGCAAGGGGATTCCTGACATCGCTATCAGGTATT
>JBLRXA010000166.1:0-7372 GCA_047920955.1 Methylobacter sp.
TTTGACAAAGCTAACCGCTCCTCGCATGAAAGCTATCGCGGCCCCGGTGTTGAAGGCGGGCTGAAAATACTGGAAAAAGTCAAACAACAAATCGGCGTACCGGTGCTGACCGACGTACATGAAGATACGCCGCTGGCTGAAGTGGCTTCGGTCGTTGACGTGATGCAAACGCCTGCGTTTTTATGTCGGCAAACCAATTTTATTCAGCAAGTGGCTTCGCAAGGTATCCCTGTCAATATCAAAAAAGGCCAATTCTTAGCGCCTTGGGATATGGTGCATGTCGCCAACAAAGCCAAGGCAACCGGAAACCAGCAGATTATGGTGTGCGAGCGCGGCGTATCGTTCGGTTATAACAATCTGGTGTCCGATATGCGCTCGTTAGCGGTCATGCGCGATACCGGTTGCCCGGTGGTGTTTGATGCGACGCATTCGGTGCAATTGCCCGGCGGACAAGGCACGGTATCAGGCGGGCAGCGCGAATTTGTACCGGTGTTAGCCAGAGCGGCTGTCGCAGTCGGCATCGCAGGCATTTTCATGGAAACCCATCCGAATCCTGCGGAAGCTAAAAGCGACGGTCCTAATTCCTGGCCATTGCACCGTATGCGCGAACTGCTGGAAACCTTGGCGATTATCGACAAAGCCATTAAAGCGCAGGCCTTGATCGAAACGACTTTATAAAGTCATGACGCCGATAATAGTCCCTTATTTATTTTTTTAACCTAAACCAAAGAAAAACTATGACTCAAATCGTTGATATTAAAGCAAGAGAAATTTTAGATTCACGCGGCAACCCGACTCTGGAAGCGGACGTGATTTTAGCGTCCGGCGTCATCGGCAGTGCCATGGTGCCATCCGGCGCATCGACCGGCGAGCGCGAAGCGATAGAATTGCGCGACGGCGATAAAGGCCGTTATTTGGGCAAAGGCGTATTGACAGCAGTCAATAATGTTAATACCGAACTTCGCGCTGCGATTGTCGGCATGGATGTTGCCGACCAAGCCGCCATCGATAACAAAATGATCGCGTTGGATGGCACTGAAAACAAAGGCCGTTTAGGCGCCAATGCTATTTTAGCGGTATCTTTGGCAGCAGCTCAGGCGGCAGCTAAAGAAGCGGGCGTACCGTTATATCGTCACTTGAACACCAGCGGCAAATTCATCATGCCGGTGCCGATGATGAACATTATCAACGGCGGTTCACATGCGGACAACAGCGTTGATTTGCAAGAGTTTATGATTTTGCCGGTCGGCGCACCGAGTTTCCGTGAAGCCATCCGCTACGGCGCGGAAGTATTCCACAACTTAGCAAAAGTGTTGAAATCACGCGGTTTGGCAACGACAGTGGGCGATGAAGGCGGTTTTGCACCGAACTTGTCTTCTAACGAAGAAGCCATTGAAGTCATTTTAGAAGCAATTGAAAAAGCCGGTTACACCGCAGGCAAAGACATTTTCTTAGGTATGGATGCGGCGGCTTCCGAATACTACAAAGACGGCAGCTATGTCCTGTCTGCGGAAAATAGAAGCTTTACTTCCGTTGAAATGAACGACTTTTTGGCGGCCTGGGTAGAAAAATATCCGATTATTTCTATCGAAGACGGCCTAGACCAAAATGATTGGGCAGGCTGGAAAGATCAAACCGAAAAATTGGGCAACAAAATCCAATTGGTCGGCGATGACTTGTTCGTAACTAACCCGGTTACCTTAAAAGAAGGCATTGATAAAGGCATTGCCAACTCAATCCTGATTAAAGTCAACCAAATCGGTACCTTGACCGAAACCTTAAACGCAATTAATACCGCTCATGCAGGCGGTTACAGCGCTGTGGTATCGCATCGTTCAGGCGAAACCGAAGACACTACCATTGCCGATTTAGCCGTTGCGACAGGCACTGGCCAAATCAAAACCGGTTCATTGAGCCGTTCTGACCGTGTTGCCAAATACAACCGTCTGATGAAAATTGAAGAAGAATTAGGCGACTTGGCAGTTTACGCAGGTCGTAGCGCGTTTAGAATGTTGTAAAAAAAGGCACAAGGCTCAGGTTATTCAACTTGAGCCTTTTCCTTGAATTTCGTTTATGAAAATTATCATTGCCATCGTCATCTTGTTAATTATCCATTTTCAATACCGGATATGGCTAGGTGATGGCAGCATTGCGGAAATTGAGGCTTATCAACAGCGCCTTGATGATCTGGCCAAGCAAGTTGAAGAAAAAAAACAGCGTAACCAAGCGCTTTATGCCGAAGTGCTGGATTTAAGAAAAGGCCAGGAAGCCATTGAGGAACGGGCCAGGGATGAATTGGGCATGATTAAGGAAGATGAAACTTTTTTTCATGTGTTGGAGTGATTGAACGAAAGGCTAAGAACGAAAAATGCATCAATCCTTTCTGAAAGCGCGTTAATCATTATAAAACCAATGTCCGAGCCGCAGAATACACATCTTCATCAAATTAAACTTAAAGGGTTTAAATCAATAAGAAACCTTGATTTGAAGATGAATCCAATAAATATACTTATTGGCGCAAATGGAGCAGGCAAGTCGAATTTTATTTCTTTATTCACGTTTTTAAGAAATTTATCCGAAGGTAAGTTGCAGACTTATGCTGAGAGGCAAGGTTATGCAAACACGTTCTTCCACTTTGGCTCAAAAACTACTCCAAAAATTATCATTGATATTGAAATAGGAAATAATGGTTATCACGTAGAGTTCGTCCATGGTGAAACCAACGACACACTGGTATTTGATACGGAATATTGTACCGTGGTAACGTCAAACACAATTTGGAGAATTAAAGGTAGATTAGGAGAAAGCGGCCTGTTACCAGGATCGGAGTCAGATAGCGACTATGTACGAAAATATACCCGAGAGTATATGCAAAAATGCGGGGTCTATCATTTTCACGATACCAGCCCCACAGCTGGATTTAAACAGGCTCAACGGCTGAGCTCAAGTGCATTTCTTAATTCGGATGCCAGTAATTTAGCACCATTCCTCTTATTCCTGAGAAAACATTACCAGTCTAATTATCAAGAGATCGTTTCAACTATCAAAACTGTAGCTCCTTTTTTTCACGACTTCTACCTTGAGCCAAGAGGCGAGAAAGGAGATGAGTCCCTGTTGTTGAGGTGGACTCATCGTGATCATGATGCGCCCTTTTCAGCGAATCAGCTTTCGGATGGTACGGCTCGTTTCATTTGTATGGCTGCATTATTTCTTCAGCCTGAAAGGACTCGGCCAAAAACTATTGTGCTTGATGAGCCAGAGCTTGGTTTGCATCCTGCTGCTTTGAATGTGCTTGCTGAAATGGTCAAAACAACATCAAAGCAAAACCAAGTCATTTGTTCGACGCAATCCGTAGCCTTTGCAAATCAATTTGAGCCCGAAGATTTTATTGTAGTTGATCAACAAAAAGGCGTTTCTACGTTTGAAAGGCCGGATAAACCGGCGCTCATACATTGGCTTGAAGATTATGGCATGGGTGATATTTGGTCGAAAAATCTGATCGGAGGTCGTCCAGAATGGTAAGGATAGGGATTTCCGTAGAGGGGTCGACTGAAGAGCACTTTGTCAAAATTTTACTGGTGCCCTATTTCTCTCAAAAAGGCATATATGTTACTCCGATTTCAATCCATGGAAATATAAGCGTTGACCGTGTAAAGCGTGAGCTAGAAAATCTAGCTTATAATTTTGATTATGTCAGTACTTTCTATGATTTTTATGGCTTCAAACGCAAAGTTGAAGGTGAAACTAAAACGACTTTGGAGTCCAGAATTAAGGGGGCAATCAAGGAGGAGTTAAGAGAAAAGCTCATTCCTTATATTCAAATGTATGAATTTGAAGGGTTGTTATTTTCATCCCCAGAGGCTATAGCCTTGGTGCTACAGGATGAATCACTGAATGCTTGGGCTAATAACATTTTGGAGGATTTTGATAATAATCCTGAAAAAGTGAATAATTCGACAGAAACGGCTCCATCAAAGCGTTTTGAGAAGTCTACGAATTATAGGAAAACGACACATGGGCCAAATATTGCAAAACAGATAGGCTTAGTAAAAATGCGGGATATGTGCTCAGGATTTGATGATTGGTTAACTCAATTGGAAGAACTGGTTAATGGCTAATTCAATAAAATTCTTTGCTATCGTGCCCGCTGCCGGTGTCGGCAAACGTATGCAGGCCGACCGGCCCAAACAATATCTGGAACTGGCCGGAAAAACGGTCATCGAACATACCCTGTTGCGCTTGTTGCAGGCCGATGTTTTTACCGCCATTGTGGTTGCGGTGTCCGAAGAAGATCCTTACTGGCCTGATCTGGCCGTATCGCAACATCAACTTATCATCACTGCGCCCGGCGGCAAAGAGCGCGCCGATTCGGTATTGTCCGGGCTAAAGGCCATTAGGGAACAAGCGTCTGATGACGACTGGGTATTGGTGCATGATGCGGCACGGCCTTGCATTACCGCGAGCGACATTCACCATTTGATTGATTCGCTGATTAACGATGACGTCGGCGGTATTTTGGCATTAGCGTCGCCCGACACTTTAAAACAGGTGCAAGGCCATGCCATTACCGGAACGCTGGACAGAAGCCACATCTGGCGGGCATTGACGCCGCAGATGTTCCGTTACGGCATGTTGAAAAGCGCACTGGAACAAAGCCAAGGCAACCCGGCCATCACCGACGACGCCAGCGCCTTGGAATTACAGGGCTTGCAGCCGAAAATCGTCGAGGGCCGTCCTGATAACATCAAAATCACCCGCCCGGAAGACTTGGCGCTGGCGCAATTTTATATGGAGCAACAATGATTAGAATCGGTCAAGGTTACGATGTACACCGTTTTAAAGACGGCGGTGAGGTCATACTGGGCGGCGTCAACATACCTTACGAACAAGGTCTGGAAGCGCATTCCGATGGCGATGTGGTGTTACATGCCTTATCTGACGCGATACTGGGCGCGGCGGCTTTGGGCGACATCGGCAAGCATTTTCCCGATACCGATCCTGAGTTTAAAGGCGCTGACAGCCGGGTTTTATTGCGCCATGTTTATAAGATTGTGCAGGACAAGGGCTACAAGCTAGTCAATGCCGACATCACCATCATTGCCCAAGCGCCGAAGATGTCGCCGCACACCGCCTCGATGTGCCGCAATATCGCCGATGATCTACAGGTCAATATTGATTGCATCAACGTCAAAGCCACCACCACCGAAAAATTGGGTTTTGAAGGCCGCAAGGAAGGCATTGCCGTACAGGCGGTGGTCTTAATCGAAAAAAATGGACGGCCATTTTAATGCGTTGGCTCATAATTAAAATTGCTAATTACTGAGTTTGCACGCCGGTGTGCCGATTAGTCTGCTGACGACGTCATACTCAGCGCCAATGCCTCGGCGACCTTGATGCCGTCGACAGCCGCAGACAGTATGCCGCCCGCGTAACCTGCGCCCTCCCCGGCCGGATACAAGCCCTTGGTATTCAGGCTTTGATAATGCCCGTTGCGTTTGATGCGGATAGGCGATGAGGTGCGGGTTTCAACGCCGGTCAACACAGCATCGTGCATCGCAAAGCCTTTGATCTTTTTATCAAAAGCCGGAAGCGCTTCGCGTATTGCGGTGATGGCGTATTCCGGCAACGCTGGGCTAAGGTCGCATAAATGCACACCCGGCGTATAGGATGGCTGCACCGAGCCCAGCGTTGATGACGGCCGCTGGGCGAGAAAATCGCCCACTAACTGCCCTGGCGCTTCATAGGTTCCGCCGCCCAATTTAAAGGCCTTCGCCTCCAGTCCGCGCTGAAAATCGATGCCTGCCAACGGGTGGCCGGGGTAGTCGTCCGGGGTAATGCCGACCACGATGCCGCTGTTGGCATTGCGCTCGTTGCGCGAATATTGGCTCATGCCGTTGGTGACCACATGCCCGGCTTCGGAAGTCGCTGCAACCACAGTGCCGCCGGGACACATGCAAAAACTGTACACCGAACGCCCGTTACGGCAGTGATGCACCAGTTTGTAATCGGCCGCGCCCAGTAACGGATGTCCGGCATGGCTGCCCCATCGGCAGCTGTCAATCAGTGACTGCGGATGCTCTATGCGAAAGCCGATAGAAAAGGGTTTGGCTTCAATATAAACGCCGCGTTCATACAGCATATTGAAGGTGTCGCGGGCGCTGTGACCGACCGCGAGTACCACATGATGAGTGGCCAAGGTTTCGCCATTGGCCAGCACCACGCCGCGCACTTGGCCGTTGTCGATCAATATGTCGTCAACCCGGCTTTGGAAACGGATTTCGCCGCCTAATGCCTCAATGGTCGCACGCAAATTTTCCACCACAGTGACTAGCCTGAAGGTGCCGATATGGGGTTTGCTGACCTTGAGGATTTCAGGTGGCGCACCGGCTTTGACGAATTCGGTAAGCACTTTGCGGCCGTAGTGGTTGGGGTCTTTGATTTGGGTATAGAGTTTGCCGTCGGAAAAAGTACCGGCACCGCCTTCGCCGAACTGGACATTGGATTCGGGGTTAAACACGCCTTTGCGCCATAGCCCAAAAGTGTCCTTGGTGCGTTCGCGCACAGCCTTGCCCCGCTCCAAAATGATAGGGCGAAAACCCATTTGCGCCAGTATCAAACCGGCGAACAAGCCGCAAGGCCCAGTGCCGATAATGACCGGGCGCAAAACCGGTTCTTTTGGCGCTTGCGTGACAAAACGGTAACTGCTGTCCGGCGTTAAGGAGATGTGCGGGTCGTCCGCCAATCGGGCAAGAACGGCCTGTTCGTCGGCGACCTCCACATCGACCGTGTAAACCAGCAAAATCGCATGGCGTTTACGCGCATCGAAGCCTTGTCTGAATATTGTGTAGCTATTGAGCTGTTCTGAGTCGATACCCAAGCGCTCAAGTATTGTCGCTCTGAGCAGGGTTTCGGGGTGATCAAGTGGGAGTTTAAGTTCGGTGATTCTCAACATAGTATGTGTTCCGATAGGTTCCTGTAACAAAACCGTTTCTTTTGTTGGTGACAAGACTGTAAGTTTGTTATTTTACCAAAAAAGTCCGTAAAGCCCCTTCCTTCATATGGGGGATATCAGGATGCTTTTGATTTAGCTTCTTTTTTGTCGTGTACAAAATAATGCTACTATCATCCGAACCGGAAGCGTGTAATCCTGTTTAGCCATAGAATCTGACGTACACCTGTAATCCTATGAAAACACAAACCAAAACCCTGAAAGTCAGAATTAAGGATAAACATGCAGAGGTGCTGAACCGCATGGCTTTCGAGTGCAATCAGGTTTGGAATGCGGCCAATGAAACAAGCGCCGAATTTTCTTGGGTTCCCGTGCCGGAAGTCGGTTATATGAACCTGCAGACCTCCGGCTTTGATTTAATGA
>JBLRXA010000167.1:0-7239 GCA_047920955.1 Methylobacter sp.
GGGTCTGCATCCCCTTCACAATCCGCGCCCAAGAAAGCCACTTCGCTTCGCTCGTGGCGGGCGCTCCTTTCGGCCTGAAGGCCGAGGTCTAAAACCTGCAAGGAAGATTGATTAATTGACCCGGCATCATACTATGAAAAATATACTGGTTGTATTTACCGGCGGCACCATCGGTTCGGTGGCAACTGACGGCACTATCAGCCCCGATAGCCACACCTCGTTCCAGTTGATCCAGCTGTTTCAACAGCAGTACGCAGCCCATCAGGACATTCGTTTCGATACACTCCAGCCGCTACAGCTTTTAAGCGAGAATCTCGCCCCGGCAGTCTGGCCAACCTTGATTGCGGCCATTGAAGCGGCAAAGCCTGAGCAATACGATGGCATCATCATCACCCACGGCACTGACACACTCGCTTATACCGGCTGCGCGCTGAGTTTTTTTTTTCACGCCAGCGCCACGCCGCTGCTGCTGGTGTCCAGCGATTATCCGTTAGGGCATCCTAAAGCCAATGGCGTGGAAAATTTTATTTGCGCGGTTGAATTTATCCGGCAACTAAACTGCGTCGGGGTTTTTGTGCCTTACCGCAATCCGCAGCAAACAACGCAAGTGCATCGGGCCACGCACTTGGCTTGTTCATTGCAGTTGAGCGGTGATTTTTTCAGCGTTCAGGGTCAAAGTTATCTGCACTTTGACAATAGGCAGTTTTCCCCCGTGCCGCCACAGGCAGCCTCTAAGCTGCGCCAATCCGTGCCGTTAAAAGCCGATTTTTCCGCGCGTATCCTGATGATAAAACCCTATCCCGGACTCGATTACAGCCATTTTAACCTGGACGCTGTCGATGCGGTTTTGCATGATTTATACCATTCCGGCACCGCCTGCGCCTCATCAGAATGGGGCGAACAGCATTCGCTTGTTGAATTTATCAAACGCTGCGCACAACACGCTGTCCCGGTTTACCTGGCACCCGCGCTTAAAACCGCCGACGCCTACCAAAGCACCCGGCTATTAATGGAGCAAGGCGCCCGCTTCATCTGGAACATGTCGATTGAAGCCGCCTACGTCAAGCTGCTGCTGGCTTATGGCAACTTTGACGACGGCCAAAAAATAATGGATTTTATGGCGCAAGATATTGCCGGGGAACATCTGTAGCCGCCATTATTTAACAGCTGGAGTTATCCACATTTTCTGTGGATAACTTTGTGTGTAAGCTGAAAATAAAGCCCCTAACTATCCACTTCTTAATATTTTTTGTCGGATCGGCCAAATTATGCCCACATCCTGATTTCGGCGCGACACACTAATAACTATCAATAACTTAGGAAGACCAGTAAGGATGTTACGCGTGCTATTTTACAGCCCGAATGAAGTTTTTTCGCTATCTGTTTGAATCCTTAACCTATTGTAGCCGCCTGTGGAAAAGATGATTGATCGAAATTGTTGTCAAGTGTCATTTGTATATTTTTTAGGCCATTTTTATCAAATCTAGCCGTGTGACGTTGCCTTCAACGCGCCTTATAGGCATGATAGCTGCCTAAACCCTTGGGCATCAAAAACACCAAACCCTGTTTGTTTTAACAATGAACTACCCAGCTATCGCGCTTAACACCTTGAAATTATCTGCATTATTGTTATTAACCGTGTTGCTGGCAGGTTGCCAACAACACGCTGTCAAAACCTATAGCCTGCCAGCCCTTGATCCCGGACGGCATCAGTCGCCCATTAATATTTTTACCAGAAACACCCAAAAAGAACTTGAAGACCAGCATTTTGTCGTTCATTTCCAGGACAAAATCAACGCCGTGGAAAATCTGGGGCACACCATACAACTGGATTTTGCGCAGGGCAGCACCATAAGCGCCAACGGCATGACCTATGCGTTTAAACAAATGCATTTCCATACGCCGTCGGAACACCTGATCGACGGCATGACCTATCCTATGGAACTGCACATTGTCAGCGCGGAAGAAAATTCCGCCACACCGCATTACCTGGTGATTGCCGTACTTTTTAAAATGGGTGCGGAAAGCCGCTTTATTAATGATTTTTTAAACACCGTGCCTGAACGCACACATAGCCAGACCCCTGTTGAAACCGGCGTCATCAAATTAAGCGACCTGCTGTCATTAACGCCTGCCGGCGATTTGGGCCACCACTACCATTACCAAGGCTCGCTGACCACGCCGCCTTACAGCGAAAATGTAAACTGGATTGTTTTAAAAGCGGTTTTTGAGGCATCGCCCGAACAAATAAAAGCGATCAACAACATTGAAGGCAATAATGCCCGGCATTTCGAGCCTGATAATGACCGGGTTATTGAGGATAACTGACCTGGGCGCGGGATAAGCGGCGGCCTTTTTCCGGACATAACGGTCGCGCTGCGGCTTTAATCGTTTCTTAATAATTCGCTGGTTATACTGGATCCTTGTAATTGGACTTGCCGTTTATGCCTATGACCCTGCCAAGAGACGCCGCCAAAAACCCGGCACTGATGCTGATATGCGGATTAATCCTGCTTAGCGGCTGCCAATCGCTGCCCTTGCAAACAATCACAATACAACGCCCTGAACCGCAACAGGAAACCATTGCTACCCGCGAATTCGAATTGGCTGAGGGCGGCACTATGGTCGGCCGCCTTGCCGTCATCGAGACCCGTGAAAATGACGTTTTGCCTGACATTGCGCGGCACTTTGGCTTGGGCCATAACGACATCGTCCTCGCTAATCCAGGCATTCCGCCGTGGACGCCAGCTGCAGGCCATCGTGTGCTGTTGCCGTTGCAATTTATCCTGCCCGATGCGCCCCATGACGGCATAGCCCTGAATTTGGCGACGATGCGTTTGTTTTATTTCCCTAAAAAACAGCCGGGCAAAGTCTACACTTATCCGGTCGGCATTGGCAGGCAAGGCTGGAGCACACCGCTAGGGCACACCCATATTGTCGCCAAAAAAGCTAATCCGAACTGGTATGTGCCCGAATCCATTCATCGCGAACACGCCCAAAAAGGCAACATCTTGCCCAAAGTGGTCAAGTCCGGCCCGGATAACCCACTGGGGCTTTATGCCATGCGCCTGGGTTTCCCCAGTTATTTGATCCACGGCACCAACAAACCTTACGGCATCGGCATGGAAATCAGCCACGGCTGCGTACAGCTGTATCCGGAAGACATTGAAGTGCTGTTCAATAAGGCGGCAGTCGGCATGCCGGTACGTATCGTGCATCAACCCTATCTGGCGGCATGGCAGCACAACACGCTTTACCTTGAGGCGCACGAGCCTTTGGCAAAATGGGCCAAGGATAAAGCCAAACTGAAAAAACAGGTCATCAGGCAATTGCATGACATCAGCGCCGAACACAGCGCGGCTGTCGATTGGGATAAGGCCTGGAAAATACTCCAACGTGCAGACGGCATACCTACGCCGGTACTGATGCACAGCCCTGACAATGGGGTGCTGTCGGCAAATGCGGTGCAACTGAAACATCCCGGACGCTTCTATGGGCAACCGGATATTGCGCCATTAACGGACAGCGATTGGGGGCTCTTGGTGGCCGACTTTAATGACGAAACGCAGGCGCAAAAACTGGCCACCATGCTCAACCATCAAGGCCCGCGCATACCCGCCCGTAAAATCCGGAAAAATGACGCCTATCAAGTGATCGCTGGGCCGTTTAAAAATAAAACGGAAATGAACGCAGCGGCAAAACACATCAAAATGGATTTTGACATTGATGGCGAACCACTAAAGCCCAAGGTGACGTCAGTCAATTAAACCAAGCCCCTAAAGGCTTTTTGGCGTCGCCGGAACACGAATCATTTGCCGTATCCGTGTAAATATGAGTAACTAACCTGCCCCAAATTTGTAGCATTAGCCCCCTCCCCTAAACAGGGATGTTTCAGACCGACAAGGTATTTCACATGCAAGAATACGAACAAGTACGCAGCAGCTTAATTGAAATGCTGGAAGATCTCGATGATCGGCTGGCTAAAATCACCCACGATATCAAAGAACCCTTGGACAAGGATTTTGGCGAGCAGGCGACGCAAGCCGAAAATAATGAGGTTTTGGACGGCCTGGGCAATGCCGCCAAAACGGAAATCGAAAAAGTAAAACAGGCCATCACCAGGATAGACCAAGGCCAGTACGGCCTATGCCTGATGTGCGGCGAGCCGATCAGTGAACAACGCTTAAAAGCCTTACCTTACACCTGCCTGTGTATAAACTGCGCCACCCAAGCCGATAAGCAATGACTGCAAGATTCCACAACCCTTTTCAGCTACCCGACTTCCAGGATATTTTCATTTATTAACAGAACTTTATAAATCTTTTTGTTTAAAAGGCTTAGCCACTTTATAATTTGGCAAAACTTCCAAGTTTTTCCACCCATTGACCTCAAAATATTTATTCCACCACAACCAGAGACCTGCTTAACAATGAAAACAAAAATTGCCTTCTTTTTAGGATTATTGCTTATTTCCAATGTAAGTTTTGCTGACTTAAAAGTTGGCTTTGTCAATATACCCGCTGTCCTTGAAAAAGCCCCCCAAGCTGAAAAAGCCAAAAAACGACTGGAACAGGAATTTTCGCCACGCGACAAACAATTGGTCGCCCAACAAAAGGAAATTCAAAGCCTGGACGAAAGAATGGCACGTGATGCTGCGGTCATGGGTGAATCCGAGCGCGTTAACATGGAAAAAAACATCCTGAACAAGAAAAGGGATGCAAAACGGGCGCAACAAGAATTTAGCGAAGATTTTAACGTCCGTCGTAATGAGGAGCTGGGCAAGCTGCAAGGCCGCATCGTTGAGGTGATCCGGGACATCGCCAAAAACCAAAACTTTGATTTATTGCTCACCGATGGCGTCATTTATGCCAGTGAGCAAGTGGACATCACCGCCCAAGTCCAGCAAAAGCTGTCAGCACTGCCCAATTAATTGATTTAAAATGAATTAGACTGATAAAAAAGCGAAAGGCGGCTCTTCCCCTTTCGCTTTTTTCATTGGCAAGGGATTGGCTTTAAAACAGCGTATCCCACATTGCATTGACTTTTTTGACCACGTCAGGCGACATTTGAATAGTCCGCCCCCATTCCCTGTTAGTTTCCCCCGGCCATTTATTGGTCGCATCAAAGCCCACTTTCGAACCTAAGCCTGACACCGGCGAGGCAAAATCCAGATAATCAATCGGCGTATTTTCCAGTATCGTCAAATCCCTGGCCGGATCCATGCGCGTGGTCATTGCCCAGATGACATCCTGCCAGTTGCGCACATCGACATCGTCATCGACGACGATGACAAACTTGGTGTACATGAATTGGCGCAGGAACGACCAGGTGCCTAGCATCACCCGTTTGGCATGGCCGGGATATTGCTTTTTCATGCTGATGACTGCCATGCGGTAGGAACAGCCTTCCGGCGGCAGATAAAAATCGACGATTTCCGGGAACTGCTTTTGCAAAATGGGCACGAACACTTCATTGAGCGCCACGCCCAAAATCGCCGGTTCATCGGGCGGTTTGCCGGTGTAGGTGCTGTGATAAATCGGCGCTTGACGCTGGGTGATGCGCTCAATGGTGAACACCGGAAAATCGGCGACTTCATTGTAATAACCGGTGTGGTCGCCGTAAGGGCCTTCGGGCGCGAATTCGTCGGGATAGATAAAGCCTTCCAGCACGATTTCGGCGCTGGCCGGAACCTGCAAATCGTTGGTCAGCGATTTGGCAACTTCGGTTTTGCTGCCGCGCAATAGTCCGGCAAAGGCGTATTCGGACAGCGAATCCGGCACCGGGGTGACGGCGGCGAGTATGGTTGCGGGGTCTGCACCTAAAGCGACAGAAACAGGATAAGGCTGGCCGGGATAGGCGGCCTGAAATTCTTTAAAATCCAGTGCGCCGCCGCGATGTGCCAGCCAGCGCATGATGACTTTGTTTTTGGCAATGACCTGCATCCGGTAGATGCCCAGATTTTGCCGTTCTTTGTTTGGCCCCCGGGTAATGACCAGCGGCCAGGTAATCAACGGCGCGGCATCTTCCGGCCAGCAGGTTTGAATCGGGTAAACACCCAAATCAATTTCACTGCCTTCCCGAACCAGTTCCTGACACGGCGGCGAGCTGACTAGTTTAGGCGCCATATTCAGCACCTGTTTGAACACCGGAAATTTGTCCCAGGCGTCTTTCATGCCTTTGGGCGGTTCCGGTTCTTTTAAATAAGCCAGCAGTTCGCCGATGCCGCGCAGTTCGCTCACCGAATCGGCGCCCATGCCCATCGCAACGCGGCGCGGCGTGCCAAATAGGTTGGCCAAGACCGGGATATTGCCGCCTTTGGGGTTTTCAAACAGCAATGCGGGGCCGCCCATTTTTAAGGTGCGGTCGCAAATTTCGGTCATTTCCAGATAAGGATCGACTTCAACGCTAACGCGCTTGAGTTCGCCCTGTTTTTCCAGTTGTTTGATGAAGTCGCGCAGGTCTTTGTAGATCATGTTATAGCCTGATTTCACCCGCTCTCGGCGAGCGGCTTAGTTCGCCGGAATGGCTGAAAAAACGTAGTTTTTGGGCACTAACCAACCAAACTTCCTGTGCGCCGCGCGCCAGATAGAGTTCAGTTTTGATGCGCATTTCTTCGTCGCTATTGGAAGGAGAAACAATTTCGACGCATATTTCAGGCGCTTGCGGATAAGGTGTGACGTAACCGAATTCGTTGATAAACGCATTGCTAGCCCAGGCAACATCGGCCACCTTAACGCCATCGCTGGTTTGTATCGAACATTCGATGATGATTTCACCCGGCGGGCAGTTGCTTTCTAAAGCCCGTCCCACCCGGTATTCCATATTGCCGTGACTGTTGCTGGCCGGACTCATTAATATTTGGCCAAAACGGTTCAGCTCGATTTTAAACGGCAGGTTTTCAAACAGCGGATTTTCCAGCACTTCAGACCATTCCATCACTGTCTCCTGCGTTTTACGCCGCGATGCCGTTATGTCTGAGCAAGGCGTCAATGGTCGGTTTGCGGCCACGGAAGTTGATAAATAAGTCCATCGCGTTTTGGCTGCCGCCTCGTTCGAGGATGTTGGCCAAAAAAGCATGGCCGGTTTCGGGATCGAAGATGCCTTTTTCTTCAAACAGCGAAAACGCATCGCTGGACAGCACTTCCGCCCATTTGTAGCTGTAATAACCGGCCGCATAACCGCCAGCAAAAATATGCGAGAAGCTGTGCGCAAAGCGGTTGAATTTGGGCGGCCTGACCA
>JBLRXA010000168.1:0-7142 GCA_047920955.1 Methylobacter sp.
GGCACATGGCAGGCTCCGGGTTATTTGGGCATGGGTGTTAGCACAATTATAGGGTTTGAGCCGACTTGACGCCAGCAATGCAATATTACAGCGGCGTTTGTTGGCGGGATGCAAGCCAGGCTGGAGTGCAGGCTTCGCCTGCAAGCGCAAGCAAAGCTTGCACTCCGTGTCCTCGACGCACGACGGGGTATATACCCCGTTGCAACGTTTTGATGGCTAACTAAAACAAACCGCCCTTGGGAAACTGGGGGTGGTTTTTTTATGCCTGAACATAAAACGTTTCGGACGGGGCAACATGCCCCGTCCGGCTTTGGTGCTATAAAGCCCCCCTTGTGTCGATAAAGAGACACCGGAAAAAATTAAGGGGAATCCGTTTGCGTGTTCACATCTCGCAGCCGGTGTTTGCGCTCTACATCAATAGCCCCAAAGGTCACAGAGTTTCGTGAGCCAAGCCAAGCTAATAAGGGGTAATCAGCCGCCAAAAACACGGTAATTTATGCGATAATCCGCATTTTTAACACTGGTGGAGAAATAAATGCACGTAGTTACGTTGATAAAAGGTGATGGTATCGGCCCATCAATTATGGATGAGGCGGTTAAGGTCATTGACGCGTCCGGCGTAAACATCCAATGGGAAGAAGCCTATGCAGGTCTAGCTGCTTTTGAACAATTCGGCACGCCGCTGCCTGACGAAACCATGGCATCCATCGACAAAACTCGGCTGACTTTTAAGGGCCCGTTGACTACGGTCGTCGGCGGTACCGGCTTTAGAAGCATCAATGTGGCATTGCGGCAGAAATATGATTTATACGCCAATGTGCGTCCCGCCAAAAACTGGCCGGGCGTACAAACCCGTTTCGATAATGTCGATATTGTCATCGTCCGGGAAAATACCGAAGGGCTTTATGCCGGGCTTGAACATTACCTGACACCGAAAAAAGACATTGCCGAAAGCCTCGCGGTGGTAACACGGGCTGGTTCCGAACGGATTATCGAATACGCTTTTAACTATGCACGCGACAACCATCGCAAAAAAGTCACTGTTTGCCATAAAGCCAATATTTTAAAATACACCCAAGGCTTGTTTCTGGATGTTGCCCGCAAAATCGCGCCAAAATACCCCGATATTCAATTTGACGAAAAAATCATCGACGCCACCTGTATGCACATGGTGATGGATCCCACGCAATTTGATGTGATCGTCTGCACCAATATGTTTGGCGATATTTTGTCTGATTTGACCGCAGGTTTAGTGGGCGGACTAGGCTTAATACCGGGTGCCAATATCGGCGCCGATGCCGCTTTATTTGAAGCCGTACACGGCAGCGCGCCAGACATTACTGGCAAAAATCTAGCCAATCCTACTGCGGTCATCATGGCGGGTGTGATGATGTTGCATCATCTTGGCGAACACGCAGCGGCGAATAAAGTGCAAGCCGCCGTCGAAAAAGTGGTGATTGAAGGCAAGTTTGTAACCGCCGATCTTAACCCGCAATCGAACTGCGGTACGGTTGAAATGGGTAATGCGATTGTTGAGGCGATGAAGTAGAGATAGCTATCACGAAAGACACGAAAAAAACTTTGTTCATCGTTCCCACGCTCCAGCGTGGGAACGCATGGGGCAACGCTCCAGCGTTGCGAAGTAGGAATAGCTTGTTTTGAGCGGAAATAATCACTACGGTGATACGGGACGCGGAGCGTCCATGACTGCATTCCCACGCTGGAGCGTGGGAACGATAAAATCGTTTTAAACCATCTTTCAGGAACTCCCCATGCTAGAACACTACCGTAAACATGTAGCAGAACGCGCTGCCGATGGCATCGTGCCCAAGCCACTCGATGCCGAACAAGTCGTAGTTTTAGTCGAACTGATTAAACAACCGCCTGCCGGTGAAGAGGCGTTCATCCTCGATCTGCTGGCTAACCGCGTCCCCGCCGGTGTTGACGAAGCCGCTTATATTAAAGCAGGATTTTTGTCGGCTGTTGCCAAAGGCGAAGTCAGTTCACCTATCCTGAATGCCGAACGCGCCACCGAACTTTTGGGCACGATGCTCGGCGGTTACAACATTGCGCCGTTAATCGAGTTGCTCGATAACGAAGCATTGGCGCCGATTGCGGCCAAAGCGCTGTCCCATACCCTGCTGATCTTCGACGCCTTCCACGATGTACAGGAAAAAGCCGATGCCGGTAATCGGTTCGCCAAACAGGTACTTAATGCTTGGGCGGAAGCGGAATGGTTCACCAGCAAGCCGAAAGTACCGGAAAAACTGACCGTCACCGTGTTCAAGGTAACCGGCGAAACCAATACCGACGACTTGTCCCCCGCTCCCGACGCTTGGTCGCGCCCCGACATTCCGTTACACGCCAAAGCCATGCTGAAAATGCCGCGCGAAGGCATTACCAACGCCGAGCAGCAAATCGCCGAACTCAAGAAAAAAGGCTTTCCGGTCGCTTATGTCGGCGATGTAGTCGGCACCGGCTCGTCGCGCAAGTCGGCGACCAATTCGGTGTTATGGTTCATGGGCAATGACATTCCCTACATTCCGAACAAGCGCGAAGGCGGCGTTTGCATCGGCGGCAAAATCGCGCCGATTTTCTTTAATACGATGGAAGATTCCGGCGCCCTGCCCTTTGAATGCGATGTCACGACGATGGCAATGGGCGATGTGATCGACATTTATCCGTATGCCAGCGAAGTAAAGCGCCACGGCACAAACGAGTTAATCTGCAAGTTCGGACTGAAAACCGAGGTGATTTTGGATGAAGTCCGCGCAGGTGGCCGCATCCCGTTAATCATCGGCCGGGGTTTGACCGACCGCGCACGTAAAGTGCTGGGCTTGCCTGCATCGACGGTTTTTAATCGTCCTATTGCTAGCAAAGACAGCGGCAAAGGCTTTACGCTGGCGCAAAAAATGGTCGGCCAAGCCTGCGGCGTTGCGGGCGTTCGTCCGAATACCTATTGCGAACCGCACATGACCACCGTGGGCTCCCAGGACACTACGGGGCCTATGACCCGCGACGAGCTGAAAGACTTGGCCTGCCTGGGTTTTTCCGCCGACTTGGTACTGCAATCGTTCTGCCACACGGCAGCCTACCCCAAGCCGATTGATGTCACCATGCAGCACACGCTGCCGGATTTCATCATGAATCGCGGCGGCGTGTCGCTGCGTCCTGGCGACGGTATCATTCATTCCTGGCTGAACCGGATGTTGTTGCCGGACACCGTCGGCACCGGCGGCGATTCCCACACCCGTTTCCCTATCGGCATTTCCTTTCCGGCAGGTTCCGGCTTAGTCGCATTTGCCGCCGCCACCGGCGTGATGCCGCTGGATATGCCGGAATCGGTTTTGGTGCGCTTTAAAGGCGAGATGCAGCCGGGCATTACCCTGCGCGATTTGGTCAATGCGATTCCTTACGCGGCGATACAACGCGGCTTGCTGACTGTTGAAAAGAAAGGCAAAAAGAACGTATTTTCCGGACGCATCCTGGAAATCGAAGGTTTGCCGGATTTAAAAGTCGAGCAGGCTTTTGAACTGTCCGATGCCTCGGCAGAACGTTCCGCTGGCGGTTGCACGGTGCGTTTAAACGAAGCGCCAATCCGCGAATATTTGAATTCCAACATCACCCTGTTGAAATGGATGATTAGCGAAGGTTACGGCGATGTGCGCACGATAGAGCGCCGGATTAAAGCCATGCAAGACTGGCTGGCGAATCCGGTATTGCTGCAAGCGGATGCCGATGCCGAATACTTTGAAATCATCGAAATCGACATGAGCGAGATCAAGGAACCGCTGCTGGCCTGCCCTAACGATCCTGATGATGTCAAACCGCTGTCCGCTGTGGCCGGGACTAAAATCGACGAGGTGTTTTTAGGTTCGTGCATGACCAATATCGGCCATTTTCGCGCCGCCGGTAAATTGCTGGAAAAACATCCGGGCAAATTGCCGACCCAGTTGTGGGTCGCACCGCCAACTAAAATGGATCAACGCCAATTAACCGAGGAAGGCTATTCCAGCACTTTCGACAAAGCCGGTGCGCGTACCGAAATGCCGGGTTGTTCGTTGTGCATGGGCAATCAGGCGCGGGTCGCCGAAAATGCAACGGTCGTTTCCACGTCGACGCGCAACTTTCCGAACCGTTTGGGCGATGGCGCCAATGTATATTTGTCGTCGGCAGAACTGGCGGCGGTGTGTTCGATCTTGGGCAAGATTCCGACCTTTGACGAGTATATGCACTATGCCAACCAGATTAACGAAACCGCTAATGATACCTACCGTTATTTGAACTTTGACCAGATGGCGGGTTATCAAAAAAGTTAGACTGCTAAAAAATAGGGTAGTGGGTTAAATCGGATGGTTGGAGTACAAGCCTCGGCTTGTACTAGTGCAAACCAAGGTTTGCACTCCAATTTATCAACTGTAATTACAGGTTTAACCTACACCCATCCGTTCTACACCATCCCCTTTAGCCGATACAGCAAGTCCAAAGCCTGTTTCGGGCTGAGTTCATCCGGGTTCATGTCTTCCAGCAAGCCCACCGCCGGATGACACTCCTTCGATGCAAACAAATCCAGCTGATTAACCCCGGTTTCCGCCTGCTGTTCGCTATAGGCATGGTCTTCCAAATGGCGCAATTTGGCTTTGGCTTTTTCAATCACCGAACGCGGCACACCGGCTAATGAGGCCACCTGCAGGCCGTAACTTTGGCTGGCCGGGCCGTCTTTGACCGCATGTAAAAAAATAATCTTGTCACCATGCTCCATTGCATCCAGATGCACGTTTGCGATGGTTTTTTGTTCGTCGGGCAGCGTGGTCAGTTCAAAATAATGCGTCGCAAACAAGGTAAATGCTTGGGTTTGTTTAGCCAGATGATCGGCGCACGCCCAGGCCAATGACAGGCCGTCGAAAGTGCTGGTGCCGCGCCCGATCTCGTCCATCAAAATCAGGCTTTTTGACGTGGCGTTATGCAGGATGTTGGCGGTTTCCGACATTTCCACCATGAACGTAGAGCGTCCGCTCGCCAAGTCGTCGGACGCGCCGATACGGGTAAAAATTTTGTCGACAGGGCCGCAGCTTAAAGTTTTGGCCGGTACATAACAGCCGATATGGGCGATCAGCACGATCAACGCGGCCTGACGCATGTAGGTCGATTTGCCGCCCATGTTCGGGCCTGTAATGATCAGCATCCGGCGCTGGCTGGAAAACGACAAATCATTGGGCACAAACGGAATATCCGAAACCTGCTCAACCACCAAATGCCGTCCGGCTTCAATCGTGATGCCGGGGTTATCAACCAGCGTCGGTTGCGCCAGATTCAAAGTCTCGGCGCGTTCGGCAAAGTTGACCAAGACATCCAACTCGGCTAATGCGGCGGCGCATTGCTGCAACGGGATTAACGACGCGCCGATGCTGTTCAGCAGTTCCTCGTACAAGGCTTTTTCAAACGACAGTGATTTTTCCTTGGCGCTAAGTACCTTGCCTTCAAACGCTTTTAATTCCTCGGTAATATAGCGTTCCGCGCCTTTTAAGGTCTGCTTGCGGGTGTAATGCGCAGGCACTTTGTTCGCATGAAGATTGGAAATCTCGATGTAATAACCATGCACCCGGTTGTAATTGACTTTTAGCGTACTGATGCCGGTCGCCGTTTTTTCGCGATTTTCCATATCAATCAGGAACTGGTCGGCGTTTTGGCTCAAGTTGCGCAGTTCATCGAGTTCGGGATGATAACCGGGCGCAATCACGCCGCCGTCGCGTATCAGCACCGGCGGATTGTCGATAATGGCCGCTTGCAGCAGCGTTAACAGCTCAGGCTGTTCGCCGATCTGCCCGCACAATGTCGCAAGCTGCGGATTGTCGCCACCGGACAGCGCCTGTTGCAGCGCGGGCAGCACTGCCAGCGTATTGCGCAATACCAGTAAATCGCGGGGACGCGCCGATTTTAACGCGATACGCGAGCTGATCCGCTCAATATCGCCGACTTGGCGCAGCTGGCTTTGAATGTCGCGGTACAACAGCACATTCAGCAGGGTATCGATGCAGGCATAGCGGTTATTTAAAATGTCATGATCGCGCAACGGCCGGTTTATCCAACGCCTTAAACAACGGCTGCCCATCGCGGTTGCGGTTTTGTCCAGCACCCCAAACAGCGTGTATTGCAACTGTCCGGACGGGTGAAAATCCAATTCCAAATTACGGCGGCTGGCAGCGTCGAGCAAAATGCTGTCGTCGCTGCTTTCGGTTTTTATACCCTGAATATGCGGCAGCGCACTTTGCTGGGTGTCTTTGACATATTGCAGCAAAGCGCCGGCAGCGGCGATGGCGACAGGCATGTTTTCGCAGCCGTAGCCTTTTAAATCGAGCGTATTGAACTGCGTTAACACCCGCTGTTTGGCGCTTTCCGGGTCAAAATGCCAAGGCGGCCTGCGGCATAAACCACCGCGTTGTTTAAGGCTTACAGGCAGCGGCCAGTCTTCGCTAAACAGCAATTCGGCAGGATTTAGGCGGCCTATTTCGCTCAATAATTGGTCGATGGAGTCGACCTGCTGCAACACAAAACGGCCACTGGTCAAATCCAGGCTGGCGACGCCGTGTTGTAAGTTTGGCAACGAACACACCGCAACCAACAGGTTATCTTTGCGGTCTTCAAGCAAAGCTTCATCGGTGACGGTGCCGGGCGTGACGATGCGCACTACTTTGCGTTCGACCGGGCCTTTAGACGTTGCCGGATCGCCGATTTGCTCACATATCGCAATCGACTCGCCGTGTTTTAACAGCTTGGCCAGATAGCCTTCGGCGGCGTGATAAGGAATGCCCGCCATAGGAATCGGCGCGCCTCCCGATTGCCCCCGGCTAGTCAGCGTAATGTCCAGCAGTTGCGAGGCCTTTTTGGCGTCATCGAAAAATAGTTCATAAAAATCCCCCATCCGGTAAAACAATAAGGTATCGGGGTGTTCGGCTTTGATGCGCAAAAATTGCTGCATCATCGGCGTGTGTAATGACGTTTTAGCTTTTGTTTTATCTTGTGCTTTGTCGGGTTTCATTGTTGACGCTATAAAAATAAATAGAGTTACGATATTTGTAAAACAAGCTTTGACATCCTCCCCCAGCTAAAGCAAGGGGATTCCTGATTACTCAGGAGCAAGC
>JBLRXA010000169.1:0-7092 GCA_047920955.1 Methylobacter sp.
TAAACGCCGCCCGCATCGACACCTCGGTTTTGCCGAAACCGACATCGCCGCAAATGACCCTATCCATCGGCTGCGGGCTGGCCATATCGTCCAATATCGCCTCAATCGCGGTCTGCTGGTCGGGCGTTTCTTCAAACGGGAAGGCATCGGCAAAAGCGGCGTATTCGACATTTTCCAGATCAAAGGCATGGCCTTGCTTGACTGCGCGTTTGGCATGAATTTCCAGCAATTCGGCAGCGACATCGCGGATACGCCTAATGGCTTTTTGCTTGGCTTTGCTCCACTGATCGCCGCCCAGCTTGTGCAACGGCGCGTTTTCCTCGCTCATGCCGGTGTAGCGGCCAATTACATGCAGGGACGAAACCGGCACATACAACTTGTCCTGATTGGCATATTCCAAGGCCAAAAATTCCGAAGCAATGCCGCCAATCTGCAAAGTCTGCAAACCCAAATAGCGGCCAACGCCATGCTCCTGATGCACCACCGGCGAGCCTACCGTCAGTTCGTTCAGGTTATTGACGATATTTTCCAGCTCATGCACGCCGGATTTTCGCCGCCTGCGCCGTTGCTGCACTTTTTCACCGGACAGCAGGCTTTCGGTGATGATCGCAATCGCCGGGCTGCTTAAACACAAGCCATGATCCATCGGCGCCACCAGGATGCACGGCGACAACTCGGACTGAAGGAATGCGTCCCAATTTTCAACTGGCCGGGCGCTAATTTTGTACTGCCTTAACTTGTCGATTAACGCTTCCCTGCGTCCTGCCGATTCGGCGACAAACAAAATTTTGCCGACAAAATTACCGACAAACTGCTGCAAGGCTTGGGCAGGTTGCTCCAATTTGGCGTCAATGGTGACCTTAGGCAATGGCTGGCAATCGAACACAACGCTGTCGCCAATCGCCTCTGAACCCAGCCTGATACGGGCAAACACGCCAGCCCGTTGCGCCAGCTCATCGGCTGACAAAAACAACAACTCGGGTTTCAGCAGCGGCCTGTCAACATCATATTTTCGCTGTTGAAAGCGGTCTTCGGCTTCGGCATAAAAAGCCTGCGCCGTCGTCTCAAAATTATCCGCCAGCACCAGTGTCGCCGACGCTGGCAAGTAGTCAAACAACGACGCCATAAAATCGACAAACAGCGGCAAATAATATTCAATGCCGCCGGGCGTGATGCCTTTGCTGACATCCAGATAAAAATGGTTTTTCGGCGATGTTTCCGGGAAAGCGTCCCTAAACGCCTGCCGGAAATGCTTGATGGCGTCATCGGTAAACGGAAATTCCCGCGCCGGGAATAACTGGATTTGCCCGATTTTGTCCAACGAACGCTGGCTGTCGGGATCGAAAGTGCGGATAGACTCGATTTCTTCATCAAACAATTCGATACGGTACGGCACCTTGCTGCCCATCGGAAACAAATCGACGATTGAACCCCTAACCGCAAATTCGCCATGCTGATAAACCTGCGCCACACAATGATAGCCGACGCTTTCCAGCTTAAGGCGGTTCAGCTCCAGATTAAAATCATCGCCGACCTTAACCGCAAAACTATTGGCCAGCACATGCTCGCGGGGCGCCAGCCGTTGCATCAAGGTCGTCACCGAAACCACCAGCGCGCCGCGTTTCACCTGCGGCAACAAAGCCAGCGTTTTAAGGCGTTCCGAGATAATTTCCGGCAATGGCGAAAACACATCGTAAGGCAGCGTTTCCCAATCGGGAAAATGCAAAATGGGGTGCGCGCCCTGCAAAAAGAACGACAACTCATGTTCCAGCCGCAAGGCTGTCTGCGTATCCGGCGTAACAATGACAAACAGGCAATCTTCATTTTTAATCGCCGACGCCAGCGCCAGCGAATCGCCGCAGCCGGAAAGCCCGGTCCAGGCCAGTGTTTGATCGTGTTGTTGCGGAATTTTAGGGGAGAAAATCAGGGTGTGTTGATTGGCCATTGCCCATAAGCTACGAAAGCGAAATTAATCTAAAGATTTGGATTATATCGTATTTAACTATTTTCCTCTGCGGTAAGCATAAAAAACCGCCATCATCACCGCACACAGTCAGCTCGCACGGCGTCACTGCCATTTTTTACATACCAATTTAACAAGCATTGCTTTACCAATGGCAAGCGTTTTGAGCCGCGTAGAGTGGGCACATGCTGTTCGTGCCCACGCGTAATATTAACAATCCGCCACATTCGTGGTGATGAAAATTGACCCTCGCTCGGAACTTTCGAGCGGGTTTTTTTTAGGCATCAATGGGGTCATAGGCATCAATGGGGCATCAATGGGGTCAGATTGGATTGATTTTCAATTAAAAACCAGATAAACGGCATCTAATTGTTTTTTAGTACCGTCGGGCAGCGCTTTTCTGTCCGACATCAATCCGACCTACGGGGCTAGCATTGTATTTTTGATAGTCAACAACATGATAAACTGGGCGTTATATCAAACTCACTGGGGACAGCTATGGCTGCAATTACATTCGACACACTAAAATTTGTGGAAAAACTCAAGGCCGCTGGTATTTCTGACGCACAAGCCAAGGCCGAATCAGAAGCCTTGCAGGGTGTGTTGGCAGAAACCTTGGGCTCGCAGCTAGCTACACAAACCGACTTGATTAAGCTGGAACGCCGCCTAGATGGCATTGACGCTAAAATTGACCGTCTGGATACCCGCATTTCTGGCGAGCTTACCCTATTAAAATGGATGATGGGGCTGGTTTTGGGCGGCATTTTGGCGTTGGTGTTACGGGCGTTTTTTCCGGTATAGCCCAATCGTAACTATTTTCCTCTGCGCGTTTTCACACTGCCCAAGAGCCAGCCCTACGTCAATCAAAATTCATCGCGACCAAAAACAAAGCCGTCCGCCGGTTGCCCTGAATCACCGTATCATCGTAAATAGAACTGCTGACATAACGTTTATCCAGCATATTTTCAACCTTAAAACGAAAATCGAATTGCTCCCATTGGTAATGGGCAACTACATCCGGCCTCATATAACCCGGCACCTTAAAACTGTTGGCATCATCGCCAAAGCGCCGACCCACCAACACCAAACCGCCGCCGATTTTAAACTGACCGGGCAAACTGGCAATAGGCAACTGATAATGTCCCCACAAGGTGCCGCTGTGCTTGGGCGTACTGCGAAAGCCGTTGCCCTGCCAAGCCGAATGCCGGGTAAAACGGGTATTCATCCAACTGTAATTGGCCATGATTTGCAGGCTCGGCAAAACCTGCCCACTGACATCCAACTCAAAACCGCGACCACGTACCGCGCCATTGGCAACCAAAAAGTCCCGGTCAACCGGATCGCGGCCAGACAGATTATCCTGACTTAATTGGTAAATGGCCGCAGACACACCCAAACGCTGATCCAGCCACGCCGATTTAACACCCAGCTCATACAAATCACCTTGTCTAGCCGGTAAAAATTTAAGGTTACGGTCAGTCCCCGAATTAGGCTGGAACGATTGGCTGTAACCGAAATACCCCGCGACATTATCAACCGGCGTAAACGACAAACCCGCATTAAAGGTCAACGCATCCTGATCCGTCATCGGCACAAACACATCGTTTTGCCAACTATCGGCATCGAACAAACTGTAACGCAGACCGCCGGTCACATGCCAAAAGCGCCCCATATCCAGCCGGTCATTCACATAAAAACCGTACTCCACCTGTTTTTGATCCCTATCCAAACGGGTCGTGGCCGGCACCGGATAATTGAACACCGGCTGGTAAACATCCAGCGTATAGCCGCCAATGCGGCGGTCGCTGTTCAGCCGGTCATCACTGGCATTGCGTTCGACACCGCTAACCAACTGGTGCTGGCCGCCCCACAAATCGAATTGCCCATGAATTTCCGAGCGCACGCTGTATTGATCGTAGTGGTTATGAATATCGCGGTAATAGCCGCTCAGCGTCGTCGGCGTCACGAAAGAAAAAAAACCGAACAGCAAATCCTCGCGCTCCACATGAAAATAATGGCTGGCAACATGCAGCGACCAGTTATCTGACAAGGCCTGTTTAAGCGCCGCGCTGAAACGCCAATAATGCCGGTCTGAACGGGTGCGCGGATCGACATAAGACTGATCGTAAACCACCTGATTTTGCGTATACACATTATCGAAACGGTAAGGCTGATTCTGATTGCTGTACTCAAACCCCACATCCAACGAACCGCCCGGCTGATAAAGCCAAGTTAACGACGGCGCCACCGTGACCCGGTCATGCGTAATATTCTCACGAAAATCATCAGCCACCTGACCGGCAACAACCACCCGGTACAGCAGCGTTTTAGCGTCATTCAGCGGCCCGGTGCTGTCCGCAACCGCCCGATTAAAATCATAACTGCCGGCCTGATAACTCAGCGAATGCTTAAATTGATCCTGCGGTTTTTTGCTGATGTAATTGACCGTACCGCCCGGCGAACCTGAACCGTACAACACCGACGAATGTCCCTTTAAGATTTCGACCCGTTCCACCAACGCCATATCCCTCACCTGAAAACGCTGGTTATCCAGCACCCCATCCAGATAGGCGCTACCGGCCGTGGTAAAACCGCGTATGCGCAAATCAGTGTTAAAGCCCGAATCGGCAGAACTTTGCTCAACGCCGCTGACAAACAGCGCCGAGTCCTCAAGGCGCAACGCCATGCTGTCCTGCAACAGCGCCTGATTGATAACGCCAACCGAAAACGGCGTCGCCAGAACCGATGCCGACGTACGCGTCGCCGTATCAGAACGCTCATTGTAATAGCCCGAATCATCAGGCGCCGTAACCACAAAAGCATCCAAAATCAGCGGTTCAGCCGCATAAACCGAAACGCACAACAACGCGCCGGGAAAAAATAAAAATCGCATAAAAAAATGGCCTGTTATTGTTATTATTTTGCGTGGAGAGTGCTCACCCAGCGGCTTCCACCCCTACAAACTCACCACCCGCACCTGACACGACAAACCCTCCGTTGCCGGAAAACAAATATCCCCTGCGGCGTCAACCATCTTCCAATAAGAAACCACCGTGCAAGGATAAATCGGCGCCATAAACTCCACACTTAAAACAACGCAATCACCCGGCAAAGCATCGGGAATATCGATGACCGGCAAAACCGGCACCAGACCACGCCTAAACTCAGGCGCGGCAATGCCATCCGTAGCAACAGCCACAGTCACCGGCTGATCCATGCAACGCAATTTCCGCCCCACCCACTTAACATGGCCGATATTCTGAATCTCCCAAACCTTGACAAACACTTGGTCGGTCAACACCGTCGTATTATCGGGAATAGTCACATCCTGAACAAAACCGCTGGCATCAAACTGGTATTTCGACGCAGTCGTCGCAAACTTAGGCAACTCCAACTGATTGAGCAAATGCCGGAACAACGCCATCGGATGCACTTGCAACACCTTAGCCAACGCAATCAGGGTTGAAACCTTCGCCTGCCCGGTCGTCCCATCCAGCAGCGCATACAATCCCTGCCTGGAAATGCCCGTCTGTCTGGCCAATTCGGACAGACTCAAGCCCAGCGTTTCAGCGCGTTTCTTTACAAATTCAGAAAGTTCGTAACTATCCATAATAATGTAAGTATCGGGAGTTAATTTTTCGCCCCAAAGTCCAGTTTGAGAGTGACTAGAACCAAGAGCATCGCTTGGCGTAACAACAGTAATAATTATTTTAAATTATTGATTTTTATGTTTAATCGCCGGAGTACAAACCTAGATTTGTATTCCGAATTCTTCAAAATGACAGAAACAAAAACGGAATTTTACAGCTGAAATTCAATCGACAAAAACTTTAATGCAAAAACGTGAGCTCCATCACAGAAAAATCAAAATACCCTAAAAAAAATGACTACCTGTCAACCAAACTTGACAGGTTAATTGTTAGCATAGCCGCTCTAATTTTAAAGGGTAACGGCTAATAAACAAAGACAACTCATTGTTTACTATAAGAAAACTAACCTTAACCAACAACAAAAACCCAGTAACCTCCAGCTGCCAATAACAACAAGGAACCACCCATGAGCTTAACAAACGCACAACAAACCCAGCTACTACAACTCACCCAAGCCCTATTCGGCGCAGCGCCCGGCGCCACCTATTTGTCCATACTGGGCGACAGCCTAAACGCCGGGCAAACCCTGGCCAACATAGCCCAAACCCTCACCAGCGCCACCTTGTTCTTTGGCAAAAACTATGCCGCTAACCTGTCGCCCAGCCAATTCGCCAGTAGCTTTATCAACGACCTGGTCGGCAACCGCGCCTCCGTAGCCGACAAAGCCTTTGCCGTCACCTACATCACCGACAAAATGGCCGCCGGTGCCGGTCAAGCCGATATCATTACCGAACTGACCCAAATATTGTCCTCAATACCCTCAGACCATCCCAACTGGGGCGTAGCCGCCGCCCATTACAACACCGGCCTCGCCACCAAAATCGTCGATAACCTAATCGGCAACAGCGCCAGCGCAGCCAATAAAGCCGCCGCCATCGGCTACATCGTCGAGCAAATGGCCGCCGGACAGAGCTTAGGCAGCCTAATCGATTGGGCCATCACCGTCCTCGATAGCGTCGACCATACAGATGCTAACTGGGGCAGTGCCGCCAGCCTGTTTGACAACCGCACCGAAGTCGCTAAATATTATTCCGTCGACAAAGCCGGCAACGCGCTCGACCTTGGCACCCTGCAACAAGTGCTGAAAACCGTCACCGCCGATGCCGGCAGCGTCGCCGCCGCCAAAGCCCTGTTCGACAACCCGCACCGGGGCGTCGCACAAGACGGCTACATTGCCGGCGCCACCGTCACCGTCAAAGTGCCCGGCCAGCCCGATGTTGTCGTCACCACCGACGCCCAAGGCAACTTCACCCTGCCGCCCGGCGTATTTGGCACCATCACCGTCACCGGCGGCACCGACATTTCCACCAACTTGCCCTTCACCGGCACATTGACCGCACCGGCCGGTTCCACCACCGCCAACCCGCTGACCACCTTGCAACAAAGCTTTGTCGACAAAGGCCTGAGCGCCGCCCAAGCGCAAGACTTAGGAACGAGCACGAAATAACTTGAGCAACTTATAAAATTGCCGCTTTAGGC
>JBLRXA010000170.1:0-6877 GCA_047920955.1 Methylobacter sp.
GGTCTAATCTTCAATCAAACCCAGCGCAATTTGGTGCAACTGGATTGGAGTCGACAATGAGCGACTTGAAAAAATTGCCTCTGGCAATACAAACCTTTGCCGAAATTCGCCAGCAATTCTTATTGCCACGTCGATAAAACCGGAATGATCGACATGAGCTAATCGATTGAAGGATCTGATGATGGGGTGGTCGAATATTTACGCCTATCTGAATCGTTGCGTTATATCAAGCCTTGCTTTCGAATAACAAGCCGCGAAACTCATCCAGCCGGCGCGCTAATTCCAAGGCTTCTTCTTGAGGAATTTGCTTAATTACCTGGCCGTCTTCATCTCGAATTTGAATGACCATCATTTCACTATCTTCGTCAAGGCTGAATTGCAAACTGCGTTTGGCCAACTGAAAAAATTCATTCATATCCGCAACAGCTCCCGCGATCTGCTCTTTCGTATGATACTCGCCACCGCGTGCGGCCGACTTGTCCATCGCTGTCTTCGACGTGTTCGGTACAACCTGCGGTGAAATCTCGGCAACACTATTGGGGCTTACCTTGATATCGGGAGGCGTTGCCGTTTTTCGGTTGGCTTCAGGCAACTCCGGTTTCAATGCCGGATTAACCGAAGCCAATCCGGCTAAACTATTTAGGGATTCCATAACATTTACCTCATTTTCAAGCTCAATTAGGGTTCGGTTGCTCGATTAACAGGTCTCAGTGGCAATGCAGATTTTTGCTCCTGCAAAATCTGCATTCACGCCATTCCCGTATTCCGCTCCGCTGCATACGGGCTACATGCTTTAATAGCAACTTGGGAAAGAGCGGATGTGGGCGTGGCCGTTTTTAGCTTGATGCGTATGGGATCGCACCCATAGAGTTCGGCTGGAGTTCGGCAAATTTGCCATGTACGGCCTACCTTATTTTCGCTTACTGGTAAACGGCAAATTATCAAGCAGCCCCTCCATCTGATTGCCCGTGGCTTGTAAGCTGGATACGATGCGTTCCATCGTCAAAAATTGCGCCTGCAACTGTACAAACCGTTTTTCCATGCGGACGTCCAACTTTTCTCTATCTTCCGTGAGCCGATCGATTTGACGGTTCAAGGAATCTTCCCGGGATTTGATCGCGCCGTCCCGGCTAAGCACCTGTTCCATCACGCGGTTCAATTCGCCGGCCAGGCCCTGCGATACCGTAACCTTGGCCGAAGTCGCGCCGGGGGCTATCGAAAAGCTCATGCCGCTGGCGGGGGAATCCAGCGCCGGCAGCAACACATTGCCCGCGCCGAAGCCGGCCACGCCATTGATCGTACCGGCGACATCTCTGCCGGCGACCCCATTACGTGCATCAATGCCCAATGCGGCAAAGCCAGTGCCCGCCTCTACGATAGCGACATTCGAGCTCGCGCCGAACTCCCTCGATGTGAACACGAAGCGCCCCTCGTTATCGAAGGACACGTCCACCTCAGCTCTAGCCGCGCGTAATGCCGAATCGTTATTGATTAAACTTTGCAGTTCGGCCAGCATATCGTCCGCCGAGCCATATACCTTGTTGTCCGGCAATTGCAACAACGCAGACTCCGTACCGTTCATCCGAACCTTAAAACTATAATCGTCGGAGCCGGTATCCAGCGGAAACGTAGCGCTCACATCGCCGCCGATCACATAGCCTTTGGCCGGCTGGGTGGTGATGACCACATCATACACGCCGGCTTGAGCATTGGAAAAGCGGCTGCCGGTTTCCACGGTGATTAAGGCAGCATCGGAGCTGAGCTTGGGCGCGAAAATAGCCGACAACTTATCGAAATGATCGTCGATAGCCGTTTTGAAATCGGTCTCGGTGATCGACAAGGTGCCGTCGAGATTGGTCCGTATGCCCAGAGTCGCCAGGGCGTTGAAATCGCCAGTCACACCCGGTACGGCGCCGACCATCATATCCCTGATTCGGGCCGTGACGGACTTGGCAATGGAGTCGGCCGCCAAGTCGCCACGGATGATCTGGTTGTCTTCGTCTCGGCTGACGCCGGTCACGCCCCGTGCAAATTTTTGAAATTCATTGTAAGCCTCGACGAAATCGCGAATGGCCTGCTCGCCGGTTTGTTTGTCCTCGGTGATCGAAAAATTGATGATTTCGCCCGGACTGGCTTTATTGACGGTAAATTCGAGTCCGGCGATAACGTCTTTGATCTCGTTCGTATCCCGCCGCAGTTCGAGGCCGTTGACCGACAGTGCCGCGTCTTGGGCGGCCTGGTGTTGGGTCAGGTTCTTCGCGCCTTCATGATAATTCAACATCGACAGGCCCGGCGCTGCGGCATCTTCTTCGATACTGATTTCCAGTGCGTTGGCCTCGCCGGTGGGGGAGGCGATCAACAGCCGGAACTCGCCGCCGTCCTTGATGATCGACGCCTGTATGCCGGAATTGGTTTTGTTGATTGCATCGCGAATGCCTTCCAAGGTATTGTTGGTTTCATCGATGGCAATCTGCAATCCGTCGCGCCCGGTATTTACCGAAAAATCGGCTCCGGCCCAAGCGCCGAAGCGGATATTGATCGTGCCGGTGCCTAGGGCTGTTTTCGGATCGGAGACGGTCGCCGCGGACAGGGATTGCACTCTCGCCAATTGGCTGACTTCTACTTGGTAATTGCCGGTCAGCGCGGTGGCATCGATTTTAGTCGGTGTCACCGTATTGCTTTCGGTAAACGACACGCTGCGCGCGCTGAAAGTTGTAGGGTCTTGAAGTGGTTTCAATATCGCTTGAAACTCGCTCAACGCGCTTTTCATCGCGCCATAAGCCGATATTTGTGCCTGCAGATTGGTTTGTTTGCTGTCGAGGCGCGTTTCAAGCGGCTGGCGCTCGATCGACACCAGTTCGGACACCAAGTTTTTAGTGTCTATCCCGGAGCCCGCTCCCAATGAAGTTACTAAATTTGTCGACATGACCTTCTCCAATCCGAAACCAATACGCGCGCCTTATCGGCCATTCCACGTCCCGATCGATAATGCGCTGCCGCCAATGTGTGGCGGCAGCGTCGATTCTTCCTATTATTGCAGCAGCGACAAGACCGATTGCGGTTGGGCATTGGCCTGCGCCAACATCGCCGTGCCGGCTTGTTGCAGCACTTGCGCGCGGGACAGATTGGCTGATTCGGCGGCAAAGTCCGCATCTTGGATTCGTGAACGGGCCGCGGAAACGTTTTCGGCCACGTTGCTCAAGTTGCTGATGGTCGAATCCAAACGGTTGCTGGCCGCACCCAAATCGCCGCGCAAGTTGCTGACGGTTTCTATCGCTTTGTCCAAGATGCCGATGGCTTTTTGCGCGCCGGCTACAGTAGAGATGTCGATGCTGTCAACACCGGCGCCGAATTTGCCGTCGGCGGTGGCATTGGCTTCCAAAAGCCCGGTTTTATCCTTGCCTGCTTGTGTCAACTTGAGGCTAATCGGACTGTTATCTTCAGAAATCAGTTTTACGCCGCCCAAATGATCCGTAGGACTTTTTACAGCGGCAGCAGTACCAATATTGGCTAATAAATCTACTCCCGAATCAGGTCCGCCGGCACCATCTCCGTATTGAATGGAAGATACGTCACCTTCGAAACGAAGAAATTTACCCGACAGTGTTGCGGTAATACCTGTATTTTGAGTTTCAGCATTGATGTTTGCCACAACGACGGATAAGTCGGTATTGCCATCGATTGCAACGCCATTTAGTGTAAAGTCTGTTGCCGCTGCCCCATCGCGGTCCGACACGTCAAATTCAACCGAAGTGAATGCAACGGCTCTGACACCGGTTTCACTGCTAACTTTATTGATCGCCGCGATGGTATCTTGTAAAGCTGCAGAATCAGCCGGGCCAACTCGGGTGCCGTTGATAATGATGTCGCCGGCCGCAAGGGTTCCTGTGGCAGCCGCTTCATCGCCTTCAATGACTCCGGGTTTGTTGTTTTCCCTGAAACCGAAAGCAGCGAGATCTTCAGTGCTTCCGTTGGAGCCTCGCTCGACAACGATATCATCGCCGGTATCTGATGTTAGGGATATTTGGGCGGTCTGTTCTGCCCCGTCTATAGTACCTAAGCCGAGTGTGGTGCCGGCATCGGTCAGTTTGATGCTCGTGACATTTTCAGCAGCAACGCTCAATTTTCCGTCGACAATTTGCGCAGCAATAAGACCGCCGCCGGCTTCATTTAATTTGTCGGCGACTTGTTGCATGTTTTCGGTATCCGTTACGGTAAACTGAGTGCTTGTACCATCCAGGTTTACCAGGTCAACTGTTAATGCTTCAGCGACCCCGACTAATACCCCCGTGCCTGCAGTTTCGGCCGTCGCTTCGGTAAAAGTCGAAGCGGTGACGCCGCGGACATTGGTGTTGATCTTGTCGATCAGGTCTCCCATCGTATCGGTGCCGCCTGTGAAAGACTCGCCGATGGCCATGACGGATTGACCATTGATGGTGATCGAGTTGTTTTCAAGGACGGTTGTGCTTGTGGCAAGGGTGTTTTTATCGCCCATGTTATCGGCGCTGGTCGAACCCATGCCCAATGATTTCGCATCCATTTGCGCGAGTTTGACATCGATCGTTTGATTGGCTTGTGCGCCGACTTGCAATGAAACATTTTTTTGCGAGCCGTCGAACAATTTTAGGCCGTTGAATTCCGTTTCTTTGGCAATCCGGTCCAGTTCGGCGGTCAATTGCTTGACCTCTGCATTTATGGTTTGACGGTTGCCGGAAGAGAAGGTGCCGTTAGCCGATTGAATCGACAGCTCGCGCATCCGTTGTAGGATGTTGCTGGTTTCGTCCAAGGCGCCTTCGGCGGTTTGAATCATGGAAATGCCGTCGTTGGCATTACGAACAGCTTGATTAATACCTCTGATTTGTGAGGTCATGCGGTTCGAAATAGACAAGCCGGCGGCATCGTCTTTCGCCGAGTTGATGCGTTTACCACTGGTCAAACGCTCCATTGCGGTTCTCATGTCGTTCTGAGAGGCATTCAGCGCCCGCTGAGCGTTCAAAGAACCGACGTTTGTATTGATTACCATGCCCATAATAGTATCTCCAATTGAATGTGCAGCCGATAAGTCAAGCTGTTAATAAGTTGTTTTACCGGAGGTTGAGTGCCTAACCGGTCTTGCATCTTAGTTATCGTCCAATGCGGGTGAAACTTTAGCTATTTTTTATGCCTTTCGCACTTCAAATTTCGGCAGTGTCTTAGGAGGCGCAGGGGGCGCTGTCCTTCACTTAACGCTAGGTGCTGGGTGAACGGCGATCCTCGATAGACACATCCCATACCTCTTATTCTTAGACGGTTTTTCGATCAAAAAGGGAGTAAGGTAGGTATATCTTTCGCACTTCAAATTTCGGCAATGTCCGAGGAGGCGAGTCGGGGTATTCGAAAAGGCTTTGCCAGCATGGAGCTGGCATAGAGCCTACAGGGACGTATTCACGGCGTCCTTTGACGGACGCCCCGGCGCCGAATTTTGATATACGATGAGTATATATAATGGTTTTGCTTTGGTGCCTCCTGGAAACTAGATGCATTTTCGATTAGATTAGGAGTACGATAAAACATTATGATTTCAAGCAATCTGGAGAAAAGCATACATGAATGACCCAGTTATGCAACTCAGTGAAAAACTGTCCGAATTGACGCGGCAGGCCGAAGCGGCGTGCGACGAGCAAGCTTGGGATACCTTGGAGGTATTGCAGGAAGAACGGGCGCGCGTTTTGGTTGAGCTCAAGACCTTAGTGGGCCGGCAACCGTCTCTGGCCGAAAGCGAGCAGCAGCGCTTTGCGCAAATATTGACCCAAATCCAGGATACGGACAACCGCATGATGCAAAGCGTTAACCGGCAAAAGCAGCGCTTGGTGGAGGAGAACGCCCAATTGCAGAAAGGCAAGCACATGCATAAGACATACAATGATGCTAATTGATTGACATATACTCATCTTATATCAAAATTCGGCGCCGGGGTATCCGTCAAAGGACGCCGTGAATACATCCCTGTAGGCTCTATGCCAGCATACCCCGGCGCCTCCTCAGGCGCTATCGAAATTTGAAGTACGAAGGGTATAAATCGTTCGCTTTATTAAAGGTTCGGTTTTTTTGCTTTGAAGGTGTTTAAAAAAAAGAAGATCGGCCGATATAAGTTTCACAATCATCATGGAATTAATAGGTGGAATAATGAACTTAGCAGTCAGAAAATATGCGGTTAATAGTTATCGGTCTGGAGTATTTGCCGAAATCGAAGAGGCAAATCCGCATCGATTGATTCAAATGCTCTATGAGGGAGGTTTGCAGCGTATTGCTGTGGCCAAAGGTGCGTTAATGCGTCATGAGACCGCCGAAAAGGGTGAAAATATCGGTCGGGCGATTGCGATTATAGGTGGCCTGCGTTCGAGCTTGGATCTTGGCCAAGGCGAGATTGCTCTGAATTTGGATGATCTCTATGACTACATGGAAAGACGCCTGCTTGAGGCTAATTTAAAAAACGACATTGCTATTCTGGATGAAGTGGCAAGTTTATTGCGGGAAATTAAAGCGGCCTGGGACGTCATCGGTGGTTAGACTGGGCCGATTTGATGCGGTTCGCACTGCCTGAGCGTAATTGTTCAGTCTCTTGAATTTATACTTTCGCACTTCGATTTCGGCAGTGCTTTAGAAGGCACCGGGGTTCACGGCGGTCCTCGATAGACACAACCCGTGCCTTTTATTCTTAGACGATTTTTCAATCAAAAGAGAGTAGGGCGGGGTTGCAAACTCTGTCCTGCAAATATGGAGCGGCATTGAAATCTTTGCGCGTCGAATAGCGCTCAATGCCGCTGCAAAATAATTTCCAGCACCAACTTACTGCCGAAATAAGCCAGCAGCAGCAGCACAAAGCCTACTAGTGTCC
>JBLRXA010000171.1:0-6849 GCA_047920955.1 Methylobacter sp.
AACTTTACGGGAGTCGTGGCCTTGTCTTCAACTTATTTAAAGTTGAGCATCGCGTGATAAATAGGAAATAGTTTTTTAAAATGCCTCATCTTACGGTCTAGCTTGTCCAGATTATTTGTATGGGCTTTATATTTAACCTCGACAATGCCAATAGCATCACCGTTAGTCATCACTAAATCATATTCTTCCTGAATTTGACCTCGGTGTTTTTCCATGTTTTTAGTCACATCGTCAAAGCGGATAGCGCCTAAATGGTTATCTTTGAGCAAGCTGTTCAGAAAAAACTCTTCCGCCACATCCTCTTGGTTTTGTGACACATTGCCATACAACTCTGCCAGCCTATCGATTCTACGCCCCGACTTTTCTAGCTGCGCCGCCGATCTTTCTAGTGCTTTGTCTATTTGTTTATATGTTTCTTTTTGCGACTCACGCAAACTGGCAATTTCCCTATCGGTATGTCTCATTTGCTCATCGGTGTGCTTCATTTGCTGATCGGTCAGCTTCATCTGCTCATCAGTTACTTTCTGTGCCACCGCAAGGCTTGCAACCAAGGCTTTTAATTCGTCATCAGTCATATTTTTCTCCACACATTCCGTAAATTAAGTATAACGCGCCAGCAAACCCTTATCGCCGTCTATATCCGGCAGCGGTATTTTCACTTCATAGCCGCCGCCCGATGCTTCGTCCATAGCCTGCCCGTACATGCCTTCCATGCGTTCGATAACAATATCCCGGTTGCCTTGCGGCAGGATCAGTTCCAGCTTGTCGCCGACTGAAAACTTATTTTTGACATCAATCGTTGCCAACCCGGTTGCCGAATCATAACCTCTGATTTCGCCGCAGAATTGCTGCTGATGGCTTTTAGAATAACCGGTGATGTAGTTTTGCTGTTCATGGGTATGATGGCGCTGATAAAAACCGTCGGTGTAGCCCCGATTAGCCAAATTTTCCAACACGCCAATCAATTCAGGCTGGAATGCACGACCCGCCAACGCATCGTCTATCGCTTGGCGATAAGTTTGTGCCGTGCGTGCCACATAATAATGCGACTTGGTGCGCCCTTCTATTTTAAGGCTGTCGACGCCGATTTCAACCAGCCGCTGCACATGCTCAATGGCGCGCAAATCTTTTGAATTCATGATGTAAGTGCCGTTTTCATCTTCCATCACCGGCAGCAATTCGCCTTTGCGGCCTTCTTCTTCCAGAAAATACACTTTGTCCGCCAATGGATGGCGTTCCGCGCCGCCGCAGCTGGCGTTGCTGATGTCTGACATCGACAGCGCCGCTCCGTCCAACACATAATCGCCTTCGGCATTTTCATGCGCGGGCAGCGTGTCGTATTTCCAGCGGCAGGAATTGGTGCAAGTGCCCTGATTAGGGTCGCGATGGTTGAAATAACCGGACAGCAAACAGCGCCCGGAATAAGCGATACACAAAGCACCGTGGACAAACACCTCAAGTTCCGTATCGGGGCAACGCTGACGGATGTCTTCAATCTCATCTAGCGACAGTTCACGCGACAAAATCACCCGCTCAACGCCCATGCTTTTCCAGAAATTGACCGTCGCGTAATTCACCGTATTGGCTTGCACCGACAGATGGATCGGCATGTCCGGCCACGCTTCACGGGTCATCATAATCAAACCCGGATCGGCCATAATCAAGGCATCCGGCTGCATCGCGATAACTGGGGCAATATCCTTAATAAAGGTTTTAACCTTGGCGTTATGCGGAATCACATTGGTCGCGAGGAAAAACTTTTTGCCTAGCTGGTGGGCTTCAGCGATGCCTTTGGCCAAGTTATCTTCAAGAAAATCATTATTGCGCACCCGCAAGCTATAACGCGGCAAACCGGCATAAACCGCATCCGCGCCGTAAGCAAAGGCATAACGCATGTTTTTAAGGGTGCCGGCCGGGGACAGTAATTCGACTTGTTTTGCGCAGGGTAAAGGTAAATCTGTTGCGGACATAGTTGTCATGTTGAAATCTATAAATGATAAGTGTAGAAGTATTCTATCTTAACCCGCAATGCAAGCCAAAGATGGGAGATTCAAATGTGGATAATCGTGTTTATCCTCGCGCTGCTGTTTGTAGTGGGCGGCGCGTTGATTTTATTGCGCTCGGCCAATGCGCACCGGCTTCCCGGCCAGATAAAAGCGCAGCCATATAAAGATGATGACTTTTAAGACGATTCCCGAAAAACAACATCCCCTGATGATCTTGGGCTGTAGAAAAACAGAGTCCACGCTTATCACGAAAGCCACAAAAAAAAGCAGCGAAAATAATAGCATTGCTTATTTTCGTGTCGCTTGGGGATGCCTATTTTTTTTGGTTAAGCGTGCCAAGCGTGGACAATTATTTGGGTATGCTTTTTTTCAGGAAATGGCTTAATGGGACGCGGATTAGGCCGATTATCATTGGTAAAACGGCCTAATCGACCAAGTAATTGGGTGCTGGCCTTCAAAATTAAGTGTTGCCCAAGCCGTACAGCATCATCGCCGTACCCCATCAACCGACCGTATGCTCCTGGCATATTTTCTCGCTATCAAGCTGGCTAAGCTGTTCTGTCGTTAAGCCGCAAATAAAACCGTCCGGCGTTGTGGTGAAATATTTGCAGGTTTTACAAAGTCCGAACGATTGCGATTTGTTGGCTTTTTGCAGTGCGGTCAGCGCATTCACAAACACATTTTCTTCGCTGTCGTTTTCATTAAATATTGTCGAAGCTTGACTGTATAAATCTGTCGGGCGCGCCTTGATCAAGATGGCCTCGCCTTCGGCTAACAGGCTCAGGTGAACCATACGCCGGTCATTGACGTCGGCGGTCTTTTTTATGTAGCCTTTTTTTTCTAACAGCTGCAATGTTTGGGAGACAGTGCCACGGGTCATGCCCAGATAATTGGTCAATGCGGCCGGGGTGTCGCTATAGCGGTTGCAACGGGATAAATAATCCATCACCTGCAAATGAACCGGCTGCAAACCTAATTCGGTGCATTTTTTGCGTTCTTCAGATCTTATCAGCGCCGACATCCGCTCAATCAAATCAAATACATCAACTTTTTCCATAGGGCCTGTAAACATTCATTTATTAATGTTGACAAAAAAAAGCGCATTCTAACACGACCCATCAAATATCGAATCGATATTGTTTATTGCGGGATCACTTTCCAATCATCTGTTTCACGGATACAAACCATACACAAGAAAAAATAAAGCCCAGCACCCAGATAAAAAATAAGATATTGATTATTAATGGTTTATTTTTGAATGGAAAATGTATATTAAATATAATATCTGTAGCTTATAATAAGCTTTGCCTACTGAACCCTTCGCCCCTAATCCCTGCCGTACGTTCCTTTCACTATTTATGCATTCTAAATTCGGTTTTCTCAGTTATGAAATCAGCCATATCATTAGGCAGCGCTTCAACAAGAAAGCCGAGCATATTGGCTTTACCCATTCGCAGTGGCGGGCATTGATGCATTTATCCGAAAACGAAAATTGCCGTCAAATCGATCTTGCCGAAATTTTGGAAATTAAACCCATTACCCTCGCCAGACAAATCGATTTACTCGAAGCATCAGGTTTGGTACGGCGCAATAAGGACGCGGGGGATCGCCGGGCTTACCGGTTGGAAGTTACTGACAAAGCCAGAGTGGTGATGCAGGAACTTTGGACGACAGCCGATGCTGTGGAAGCCAAAGTGCTCGCACCATTGACTGCCGAAGAAAGATGTTTAGTGGTGTCATTACTGGAGCGGATCAAGGCCGGCATTGCCGAAAGTGCCGATTAAATTTCTAGCACAGGGGGCTAACAACTTAACACGGGGCATGTCCGGCAGGTCTAGCTGTAGTATTTTTACCGCGCTTTAAATCGGAGGCCGCTGGACATAGAGAGAGGATAAGGCTGGAAAAATAACCATACTTACAATATAATACCCTCTGCTTATAATATTTCCGCATTAGTTATTTGGCACTAAAAACATGCCGGACGAACATCCGAATACCCATTTACAAACCGATCGCCAATTATTGACCCGCATCGCACGGCAATTTATCGCGGTGTTTTTGCTTATTGTATTTCTCGACACCTTGCTGGAATGGCTGGCCGAAGGTTTGCACATTCTGTTCGAACTGCTGCATCTGGTCATCGAAGTTCTTGAGCACCTCATCGAAGAGCTATTGGAGCACTTGTTACACACCAGCCACCATCAAAGCGAAACCATCATTTTCAATATAGCAATGTTGCTGGCCGTATTTGGAATCTATTATTTGTTTCGGTGCTGGCCTGCCCTATCTTTAGGCTTGCAGCGACGCCTGCAGACAATTTGGCAAAATTATAGGAACCGTACGACACAAGCCTGGCAACGCTTACCGCGCCGACAAAAACGTATTGTGGCGGTGGCTTACGCTAGCGGCAGCGCCTTGATCCTGTTTCTGCTGACGCTATAACGAGGTTATGAAACTTACTTAAATTTTTTTATTACTCCACTTAAAATTATATGCTTAGCCGACCTGATCCGCCTTAATTCATTTATAACGTCACATTCCCCCATCCTACTTTGGTTATGCCTGGCATAGCTTTTTTATTATTGGAATACACATGCTCTTTTTATCGAAAAAACAGGACTGGCTAGGCAATATCCGAGGGGATATGCTGGCAGGTATCGTTGTCGCGCTGGCCCTAATCCCGGAAGCCATTGCCTTTTCCATCATCGCCGGGGTCGACCCCAAAGTCGGTTTATACGCCTCGTTTTGTATCGCGGTGATTACCGCTTTTGTCGGTGGCCGCCCCGGCATGATTTCGGCGGCGACCGGCGCCATGGCCTTGCTGATGGTGACATTGGTCAAAGACCACGGCCTGCAATACCTGTTGGCCGCGACATTAATGACCGGCGTTTTACAAATCATCGCAGGCTACCTGAAGCTCGGCAGCCTGATGAGTTTTGTGTCGCGCTCAGTGGTGACTGGCTTTGTCAATGCCCTGGCCATCCTGATCTTCATGGCGCAGTTACCCGAACTGACTAACGTGACGTGGCACGTCTATGCGATGACCGCTGGCGGATTGGCGATTATTTACTTATTCCCTTATATTCCGCTAATCGGCAAAATGTTACCGTCACCCTTGATTTGTATCATTGCCTTGACCGTGATTGCGGTTTACCTCAAGTTGGATATCCGTACCGTCGGCGACATGGGCCAGCTGCCTGATACGTTACCGATATTCCTGTGGCCTGAGGTGCCGTTGAATTTCGACACCTTGAAAATCATCCTGCCTTATTCGGCGCCGCTGGCTATGGTTGGCCTACTGGAATCGATGATGACGGCCACCATTGTCGACGACTTGACCGACACAAGCAGCGATAAAAACCGCGAATGCAAAGGCCAGGGTTTGGCCAACATCGGCGCTGGCCTGCTCGGCGGCATGGCCGGTTGCGCGATGATCGGGCAATCCATCATCAACATCAAATCCGGCGGTCGTGGCCGTCTATCGACCCTCTGCGCGGGCGTGTTTTTGTTGATCATGGTGGTATTTTTGGACAAATGGCTCTCGATGATCCCTATGGCGGCGCTAGTGGCGGTGATGATCATGGTCTCCATCGGTACCTTTAGCTGGCGTTCAATAGTCAATCTCAAGCAACATCCAATATCGACCAATGCAGTTATGGTAGCCACGGTAATCGTGGTGGTGTGGACACATAATTTGGCGATCGGCGTATTCGTCGGCGTGTTGTTGGCCTCCTTGTTTTTCGCCAACAAGATCAGCCATTTCATGTATGTAGAATCCAAGTTAGATGAAGAGACCGGCACACGCATTTACAAAGTGGTCGGCCAGGTGTTTTTCAATTCGGCGGAAAAATTTGTCGGCAGCTTTGATTTCAAGGAAGCCGTGGACAAAGTGGTCATCGATCTGAAACGCGCGCATTTTTGGGACATTACCTCGGTCAGCGCGCTGGATAAGACTGTCATCAAACTACGCCGCGAAGGGGCTGATGTGGAATTGATCGGCATGAACGAAGCCACCACTACCATCATCGACCGCTTTGCAATACACGACAACCCCGAAGAAATCGAAAAAATAATGGGAGGCCATTAAATGAACAGCACACAAAATTTAGTATTGGCGGGCATTGACGGCTCTGTATTGACCGGCGCGGTTTGCGATTACGCGGCCTGGATTGCGCAAAAAGTGGATGCGCCGTTGAAACTTTTGCACACCATCGACCACCATCCGGAACATGCCAGCCTAACCGACTTGACCGGTAACATCGGTGTTGATAGCCGCGACCATCTCATGGATGAACTGACCCAACTGGAACAGCAGCACAGCAAACTGCGCTTGCAACAAGGCAAGCAATTACTGCAAGCCGCCAAAGAACGGGTCATGCAGGCGGGTATTCTTGACCCCATCAGCAACCAGTGCCACGGCAGCCTGGTCGAATCGCTGATCGAGCTGGAAAACGACTTGCGGGTGCTGGTCATCGGTGTGCGCGGCAAGGAACATGAAAATCAGGCGGATAAAATCGGCGCTAAACTGGAGTCCATCATCCGCTCGCTGCACAAACCGATTTTGGTGGTGAATGCCGAATTTAAAGCGCCGGAACGTATCATGCTCGCCTACGATGGCAGTGCTGCTGCCGAGAAAGCCTTAGACATGGTCACTAACAGCCCGCTGTACAAAGGCTTAGTTTGTCATTTGGTGTGTGTCAGCAAGGACGAAGGCAAAGGGCAACTTCTTGAAGTCGCCGCCAACAAACTGCAATTGGCAGGCGGAATTGAAGTCATCGCCAAAAAACTCGTTGGCAAACCCGAACTTGTCTTATCTGAGTATCAAGACCAAAAAGATATAGAC